>JADFXO010000030.1 GCA_015233485.1 Nitrospirota bacterium | reverse complement strand
TGGAACAGATGGACAATGCGATTGAAACTATACTTGGAGATAATAAAGATGAAATCAATAAGTATGGTGATGAATACAAATCCCACTTTTTTCAGAATGAAATTGACGAAGTTACCGAACAAAAACTCCGTGATGAAGGATTCAATGCAAAAGACGGACAGATTGTATTCGATGTTGAAGGTGATGGTACATTCAATCTGAATATCAAGGGTTTATATGATTCCCGTAAAATGGTGGATAAGCAATTTCCAACCAAGGAAACATCAACCCAACCAAAGCCAAAGGTAGGCAAGATGACCGCAGACCGGGAATCTGAATTGATACTCGAAAACCTGAAAGAAGCCAAACGGATCGGGAACGATAGGTTGGTTGAAATGTTCTCAAATGGGCTTCTAAGGTTGGGATATAATGACAAAACGATTAAAGCTGAATTGGATAAGGTTAAAACAACTTCCAAACCTAAACCCGTCAAGGAATCACTTGTTGAATCCTCTTTCTGGCACACCGACAAAGACGCACCGGAGCCCGCCAAGCAACGAATGAAAGATTACGGTAAGATTCCTACTGGTGAACAGACCGATCATATCAATTCAACCAAAACGAAGATCGGAACGGATCCCGAGGGTAATATAATCTATGAAGTGGACGGAGAGTATATCAGGCAAAATATCTACAACGATTTTAATTTAGGTGGAAATGACATGGCGTATCCCAATTTCATCCCTAAAGGTGAAATCTGGATAGACAAAGAAACCATCGGTGGGGCCCGGGAAACCACCATAGCCCATGAGGTTACTGAACGCAAGGAAATGTTTAACGGTAAACCATATCTTGACAAATCAGGCAAGCAAGGGGCACATATCGACGCTATTCAGGCTGAAAAAGACTTACGGGAAGGTAAAACAAAACCACTGATCACAGAATCCAAACCCGAAACATTCACCATTGATCAAGCCATTAAAAACGCTAAAAAGAAAGGAGCAAAAAATGCCGATGCAATCAATCTCCCAGAGAAAATACCTGTGGGCAAACAAGCCGGAAGTAGCACAGAAGTTCGAGAACGAGACACCCAAGGGAAAAAAACTGCCGAAAAAGAAGAAAAACCACAAAAGGAAGTACCCGAAAAAGACTTAGAGGATCAGATGCGTGATATTCAGGAACGCTTTGCCCGTCGTGAAATAACAATGCAAGAAATGCAGAAGTTGTCTGAGCCAATGAGAAAAAAAATGATCGAACAGGAGAAAAAGAACCCTACACGACCTACGGATAAAGACATTAAACAAAAAGCCAAAGGACTTGCCGACAAAATACGTGCAGGAAAATTACCTAATGATATTACACTGGGAACAATTCCATTTGCCAAAGAACTCATCAATAGGGCAATCGAGGTAGCGGCCAAAACAGTTGAACTGGGAGGAACGGTTGCACAAGCTATAGAGGATGCTATAAAATTCATTAAGGATTCTGATTGGTATAAAAAGTTAAGCGACGACGATAAAGAAAAGGCAGAATATCGGATCGGCAATATTTTATCCAGTACCGAAGGTATCAGGGACCCTTTAATTAAAGAAGCTAATGCTAATTTTGAAAAGTTGAAGGATAAATGGATTGGCGATATTGACGTGGCTTCCCATAATGCTACAGTTGAAGCAGGTAATTTCCAAACCGATATTCAGGCAACTGTACCAAGAAATAAGTTTGAACCTCGATTAAAATACCTGAAACGCGTTCAGGCTATTGACAATGCAATCCATTTTTATATTGACATTAAAAACAATCCGTCCGATCTTGACCTGTACGACAAATTTACACCGGAACAAAAAAAGACAGCCGACCTCGCTCAGAATTTAAAACCTGAACAGAAAGATATTGCTGATAATATTGCCGAAGAATATAAAAAAGTAGGACAGGAAGCCTTGGATAATGGTATAATCCATAATGTAGTGGATAATTATGTAGCAAGGGCATGGGACTTTGGTGACAAACCAGCTACCGAAGAACGAAGCCGATTTGCGACGAGTACACGACATTCATTGGAACGTTCACTTTCAACCATTGCCGAAGGATGGTCCAAGGGATATGACTTGAAAGTTAAAGGCGCAACAAATAACCTTGCTATTCTTAAACAGGAAATCGCAAACGTGATTGCCAATAAAGAACTTATTTCAGAAGGTTCTAAAGTTCCATATGGAGAGTTCGGTTCGAAATTATTTTCAACTGCCCCTGTTGATGGCTATTCTAAAATAGAGAATCTATCGTTTAAAAAATGGGGATTCGCTGGTAAATTGGATGATTATAATGCTGAAGACAGGAGACTAATGGGTAAACGTAAAGATATTCTGATCACTGAAGATGGCAACGTGATGCAAAAACAGGATATATATGCACCTTCACCCATAGCCAAACGCATGAACAATATTTTGGGAGAATCCAAACTTAAAGGACTTGCAGCCATCGACGCGATTACTAAATTCAATGCTTATGCAAAATCAACTATTCTTTTTACTTCTCTATTTCATCATTTGGCATTTACGAGGAATCATTTACTGGCCGGTGAATTTAAGAACATAGGCGAAATAAATCCTGTCGCTGCTTATAAAAAAGGTCTGCAGGCTATCTATGAAGGACGTCCCGAAGTTGAAATGCTTGTTAGAAATGGACTTACGATGGGTAAAATGCAGGACTATGAAGAAAATTTATTGGAAGAAAAAACTGCATTCGGCAAGCGATTGGATAAAATGAACATCTTGCCAAAACAACGGGAAGCCATAAGTCATTTATTTGAAATTCAGCGCCGTTTCTTATTTGAAAAATATGGTGCCGGACTAAAGGCGATTGATGGAATTAATATGCTACAAAAAGAACTCCGCAAACATCCGGAACGTGATCCCAATAAATCAGCAAAGATAGTTGCCACTTTCCTGAATGATAATTACGGAGGACTACACCTGAAACGGATGGAACGCAACCCAACGTGGCAACATGTTATGAGACTCACACTACTTGCTTCTGACTGGACTGAATCAAATATAAGAATGGCAATAAAGGCATTCAAAAAAGGAGATGAGGCAAATTTTTATCGTGCCATGTGGGGTAGGGTATTTCTCAGGGGTGCAACTACAATAGCCGTTGGCAATCTTGCCATGGCTCTTATTCCGGATAAAAATGATAAAGATGAAGCCATTCTAAAACGATCTGTTGACCGATATAAGAAAGCATGGAAAGATGGTAATTTGGATTGGACAAAATTGAATATCACGGCACTTGCTCATTTGTGCGGAGCCGATCCAAAGCGTGATTATTATTTTCCCATATTCGGGCACTATAGCGACCCCGCCAGATTGGTTTCGGGTATTATAGATCCTCGTGGTGGAACAGGAATAAAATTCTTTGTAAATAAAGGAAGTGTTATTAGTAAAATTGCAGGACAGGCATTAACATCTCAAGATTGGAAAGGAGAAACTTACACCACTATTGACGAATTGTTGGGATTGGATGATAAGGGCAAGGGTAAAAAAGCCAGACTTGGTGGTAAATTGGTAAAGTTTTCCATTGGAGGCGCCCGGCCCGTAAGTTTCAATCAACTGCCATCTTATGCCCTCGAACAAGTCCGGGGGGTTACTCCTACACAAATACAAAATCTTACTCAATGGTGGGAAGGCGAGATAGATGCTTTTACAGCTATTACAAACTCTGCAGGTATGGGTGTTACTGTAAAAAAAGAATCCAAGAAAAAATCCCCTTCTTCCCGCCCCTAATTGACAGTACACTGAATTAAAATTAACTTTGTAACAAAAATCATATGGAAACCCCGAAAAATGTTGATGTCACCATCACCGCAACCAAAGGGATCACGATCACCTGGGCCACCGGAGGCTTTTTGATCCGCAACGGCAATCTCAAAAATTTCTCCTGGGATTCCCGCAAGCAGTTGTTTTATTTTAACTCAACCTATGGTACAGACCTGCGGTATGACTGCCTTCTCCCGTATGCGAATATCGCCACCTATGGAGGCGTAACCGTACCGAGTTTCGCAGTCCTGCTGGCCGCAATCAAGGCTGAACTGATCAGTGAGGGATAATGGAAATAAAAAAATTTAATCCATTCGACTGGCCAGTACAGAAAGATGGGATCATGCACGTCGAAAGAGAATGTTTTCCCCCTGAACTTTATATGAGTGAAGAAGAAACAAAGGAATCAATCTGTGATGAAAATTGCTATGCTTATCTTGCCTTTGATGGAGATAAAATCATAGGTAATTCCTATGGCAATCTGTTAAGTTCGGTTAATGAAAATTGGTTTGAAGGACATTGGGATCCCAAAACTTATCTGAATTACGGCAAGAAGGTAATGTATATTACTTCCACCGGGGTTTTGCCGGAGTATCGGGGCAAGGGAGTTGCAAGACGATTGAAGTATGCCATGTTGCAGGACCTAAAAAAAGACGGGTTTAATTATGTAATCGGTCATTCCCATGCAGGGACGATGGTTACGATCAATAAACTATTCAACGCTGAGATCATTCAGGAATTCCCGAAATGGTTTGGATCCAAGTGGACGAATTATCTATATGAAATCAACATACAGGAACTTCCTACATATATTCCTGTCAAGCATTTAAAGCAATTATATGATTATGATTGCGGTTTGGCATCTCTTTCTGTTTTGCTTAACATGGACAAGGTTTTAGATGCGAAAGATTATTCAAATCAAATAAGTCTTGAACTTGGTATGAACCATGAGCAGCTTATAAAAGTCGGCAATATCCTGAATGTTTCTATCGAAACAATATACAATGCAAAAATTAATGATATTGAGAATATTATTCTTTCTGGTAAACTTGTATTGGTAAATTATCAGTCAAAAAACGAGGGCCATTACTCTGTGGTCTTTGGCTTTGACAATACAGACTTGTTTATCATGGATGTTGAAACAGGTGAAGAAACTATGTTTAACAAGCATGCTTTTAATGTTTGTTGGTATAGTGATTTATATGGTAAACGATGGATGGGATGGATAATTTAAAAAATCTTACCTGCTTGGTTTATGACAACGGATCCAATGTTTGCGTTGCTGAGCGATTGGCTAAAGACTTTGGCAAGGTGTATTATTATTTAGTATGGGCTCAGAATGGATTTCCCGAGCGCAACACCTATCAGATAGGCCGTAACATTCCTGAAATTGAGCGAATTGATTTCTTTTGGGAATACGTGGATAAGAAAAAACCAGATGGATCCCCACTGATTGATCTGTTTGTATTTACCGATGTATTTACTGCGGATATCGCAACCCATCTTAAAAATACCGGCAGAACCGTTTTTTCGGCATTTTACGGTGAACAACTTGAACTTTACCGGGGAAAATTAAAGCAACTGATCTCAGCCCTTAATCTTGACGTGAATCCGTACCAACAAATCAAAGGGGTTGATCCGCTATTGGAGTTTCTGGATGACAAAACCGATCAGTTCGTTAAGTTGGATATGTTCCGCGGAACCAGTGAAACAATGCACTGGATCAATAAAGACCTATCGTATTATGATTTTATCAACCTGAAATCCAAACTCGGTCCCTTGAGCGAAGAACAGGTTTTTTTGGTTGAAGGTAGGATTAAGGGAGTTGAACCGGGGATTGATACTGTTTGTGTCGGTGGAAAATATCCTAAATGGGTGTCAGCGGGATTGGAAGAAAAAGACAGTTCCTACCTGGCTAAGATGTGCGAATACGCTAAACTCCCCAAAGAGCTTACCGGGATAACGGATGCTTTGTCGGAAACATTCGCCGGGTTCCATTATGCAGGGTTATTTAGTACCGAGGTAATCATTACTGATAAACATAAAAGTTATTTTATAGACAGTACGAATCGCATTCCGGAACCACCTGGAAGCCTGCAGCAATTATGGTGGAAAAACTATTCCTTGATTGTACTAAGTGCAGCGCAAGGCAAAGTATTGGATCCTGAATTTGATGATTTGTATGGTGTAGAGATCATTATCCATAGCGAAAAAGCCGAAAAATCGTTTCAGGCTGTTTTATTTCCAGAAAAATACAAAGACTATATCAAGCTGAAAAACTTCACTATCATAAACGGCATGTATTATGTAATTCCAACCTCTGTTGAATTACAAGAAATTGGGGCAGTGGTCGCTACCGGAAAAACGCTTGAGGCTGCGATTAATAAAGCAAAACAAATTTGTACGGAAATACAGGGAGATGGATTATCTTTCCCTGTTGAAAAAATAGATAACGGGTTGAAGAAAATAAAAGAACTCGATAAATTGGGTATTAACTTTTTTGTTTAGGTCCATGGTAACTCCGACTGATCTCCAATTCAATCTTATCCGCGTCGTTGTGTAAATCCATCCCAAACTTTATCAATAATTCCTCCACTTCCTCTTTGCTTAACACTTCCTTACGAACTTTTCTCATTTCCTTTTTGGCGCGAAGGGAAACGACACTCCGCTGTTTGGCCTGATCTTGTTCCTTGAAGTTTATATATCCCTGACGGTATTTGAATATTATCCCTGGATAGTGACCACTTTTTATGGATTCGATGGCCTGGTGGTTGCTATTCCATAACTGATTGAACAACTCGTTCTTGTCGAGTTTCTTTTCATCGCTAAACAGATCATATGGTTCTAATTTCATGCAGAATTGAACCAAGGCGATTTGATAAGTGCGGGAGGTGTTTTCGATGGACATGGGGCAAAGTTACATTATATTCCGCATTTCTTCATTTCTTCTACATTCATCCATTCGATTCCTTTTGAAAATTTACCATGTCTGGCATCATCAAGGTTATCGTAAGGAGCATTCAGTCGATTTATTGCATCCAACATACTGTTCTTTACTGAGTGCACCGAAAAAAGATACGTTCCGTGGTCGTCATAGAATAATGTAATATCACAGGAATGATTTATGTGAGCAAAAAGGGTATGGGTTTCTTCACCACCACATCCATCGTCTTCCTGATAGGTTGTTTTGATTCTTGTATGGCTCATTTATTCAAATTTTAAAATCAATCATAATCTTATGGGGTGCATTATACCGGCAAATACTCCCTTACCGGTTTATCCTTGAATTTTATATAATCTGATACCAGGATCCCGCAAGTGGTCAGAATAGAATCAAAATCCCACCTGAATCCCGCATCGGTATCATACAGGTTGGCGATAGTCTGACAACCGTGTATCACACAGGCATGATCCCTGTTTATCAATAATCCGATGGCGTTCAGTGATTTTTTGGTAGTTAATTTTAGTAGCACGGCAAGGATATTCCTGATTATTACATATTCCCGTTTGCGAGTACTGCTGAATAGTTTGTCTTTATCTATCTCAGGATTTCGATTAAGCATCACCTCAAGGAATAATTCAAAGGAAACATCCACCTTGTCCTTGAGTGCCATGATCACATAACCGTACTGCAGTCCTGAATGTTCGGAAAGGATGTAGCTGATCGCCTTGATCGTTTCACGTCCGGTATATTGTTCGCTAACCGGTTCGTATTCTTTGAGCAGCAGCAGGTCGCCTACATGGAAGTCACGGTCGTTCTTCCTGATCTCGAACAGTTTGGATTTGTCCAGGATAGCCTGGTAAAATACAGGCCAGCATTTTAGTTCGTGGGTGGTCATGGGTTTACTGTTTGTTTTTCATTGCATTGATAATTATTTCTCTCCATTTCAATAACCCATGATTGTAGTTGATCTGTCGTACCACAACTATCAATCTTGGTTTGGAAAGGCGGTGGCATGGGAAGTCCTGTATAATTGCATTCCCAACATGAGGATTTAGGTAGTGGTGGATTCTCAGGCTTACTGCAACTTAATAATATCGCAATCAAAATTATGCCCCAAGCAAGAAGTATTAAAAACATAACAAAAGTAGTGAAAGGAAATTTTATTTTATATCTTTGCTCATCCATACAATTCTTTTCTTTGAAATTGGTTGTTTCTTCTTATCTAACCATGCAACATGTTCCCATTCAGGAATCGCAGGCTCCCAATCGACTTGCCACGTTCTCCGAGGATTATGTTTTAATACTTCATGCCCTTCTATCCAAAAACAATAGGAATCAGAGTGACTTCCATATTCTCTAACTAATTTTGCTGAATCAGTCCAATATCCAGTAACGGAATCCTTATGACTTCCATATCTCTTATAATATTCAAGGAATCTTCGTGAAGTGTCTGAACAAAGCATAATACATGGAATAGTATCATATTTAACTCTGCGTCTAAAAGACTGGCTATCATTAATACTGTATGAATAATGAGGCATATCACGCTCAACTAATGGGTAAGGTTTATGATTTAATGCCTTATTCACAGTATAATAACCAGGAAGTGCTTCTTTCGTTTTATATCTTACCATTGAATCCATTACCCAAATATGAAAATTGGCTGGAATCGCACGACCAAAAATTGTATTATGCGTTGTTACTCTCCAAATTGGTAAAGTGTCAATATGAGGAAGCGTTTGCCCTGCCCCATTGAGCGCAACGAGGATCAGGATAAGGGTGAGGAGGTGTTTCATTTTATCTCTGTTTTAAGTTTTTCGATTTGGGAAAGTAAATCTTTATATTTATAAAATTCCTCCTGCGAATGGGTAGAATAATATTCATTCATTAAGTCATAAAGTTCACTTTGTACCTTTATCAATTCATTTCGTTTCTGGCACATTAATACGATGAGTTCTAACAACTGTTCTTCTGTTAAACAGTACAAAGGCCCACCTTCACCTCCTTCATTGCTGATAGGGGCTATTTCGTGGGTTTTCAGGTAGGATTTGATGGATTGGAGGTTCATGGTCTGTCTGATTTAAGGAACTTATTAAAAGTCTCTAAAGCTGACAAGCTGGCCTGCTGTTCTTGAAGTCTGAATATTCCGATCAGTTCGAGTATGCTGAATTTGCCATCTATGCTTACTTTCATTTTTTCGGCTTCCATTGTGATAGTTATTTTGCGAATTTCTTCTTTTGTTTTCATGGCTATTTCCCTGTTAAATTATTTGCACAATCAATTAGTCCTTCAACTATTTCGTCAATCTCGAAGTCTTTTAATGCTCCATTTGATATAGTATCATGGGTTTCGCCATCAGTCATAACCCACTTTCCATTTTCAATGTGAACACAAGCAAAGGTATTGTTCCGGTTATAATAGAAGTAGCCAGAAGTTGAACAATACCTTCCAATTTCATCAAAACCCACTGCAATAAGATCATTAAATACCTTTGGGGTGATTCGATGTTGATCTATATAAACATGGTTTTGTGTTGTACAGGCAACCATAATGCCTACTAAGATTAATAATAGAATTGTTTTCATCTATTTGATTTTAAAGTTCCCATTTATCACAAACAAAATCATTCAATCTTCGCAAAGAATTGAAGTATGGAGAAAGTAATCCGAAGCACCTGTTGCGTTTCTTATTACCTATTTTTTCAGGTCTCAGAAAGGCACAATCCTTACATTTTGCCTTTCTGGTTATTACCGTTGTTGTCATTTTACTGCTTGTTGGGGGTTAAAAATATAAAACTACTCCGCTGCCAGATTCAATCTCAAATACAAGTTTTCCAGCTCTAAATCCACGATAAACAATAATATCTAAACCATTATCGTGTTCTCCGATAATATAAGATTTTTGAAATTCCTTAATTTCATCTACTCGATATAATTCATTTATTTTTGGGTCTGTGGAATAGTAAATATATCCGTTGTTATCCCCTTTTTCGATTGATTTTATGATTGCATCCATTTCCTTGTTCTTTATTGGTTAATACTTTATTTGGGGTTAATTATCCTTGTCTTTGAGGGTTAATTATAAAATCTGTTTTTTTTCCATTTTTCACACATCATTATGAAATAGTGGTAAAAAGATTCAGTACAATGAAAGAAAAATGTTTTAAAGCATTTATCACATTCAAAGACTAATACATCACCCATTCCTGGATGAGAAGCAACACCCTTGCAATTCTTATAAAGCTGTTGATTTTCAACCATTCTATTCCCACATTTAGGGCATATATCAATCATTGCATTATAAATGCCTGAAAGGTTAATTCGATATTTAATATCAATTTCCATTTTCTCGTTCCTTTCCTGCGGGTTTGGGTTGCCATAAATCACAGTTCTCTATTAGTTTCTTACAAGTATATAGACAGGTATCGCAACTTCTTTCCTCTTTCCCGGCATCAGGAAGATGATCTTCTTCATTTTTAATTTTATTCAACATCTGTCTTATTGCTTCTGCTCCAGCAAGCATATCATTCTCGATTAATTTACCTTTTTCATCATAGACAGGAAGATGTCCCGATATAGGTTCTTTTGTAAGTTCCGATGAGGGTTTGGGTTGCCAATTGGTGAAAAATTTACCATTCCAACAAGTTGAACATCGTCTATACGTAGTCGGTTTTTTCTCATTCCTACAGGTGCCACATTCTTTTTTCACTGTTTTCCCGGCATCAGGTTCCTGTGAAGGTTGCAGAGATTGAAATTCTGGTAAGTAGCACCAATGATGAACATTAAGTATTTCATCACCTTCAACTCCTTCCTCAGACCATGTTTCGGCATGATAAAATATCCCATTATAAAATATGGCAATGATTGAGTGTAACTTTGTGGTAACTGTGGAAAAATAAGATGCTATAACTTGAATGGCTTCTCCTTCGATATGTTTTGGCAATTCACTTTCTACATTTTTCCAATCTATCTCCCTTGTGGGTTGGGGAGAGGAAATGGCAACCTTAAACCGTTTTACTAATTCCGATAAAAGCATATCGGTATCTTTTATGCTTGGAGGTATACACATTCTATGACTTTTGCCACCTGTTCTCGCAAGTTCTATAATTTGCTTATTTACAAGTTCAATAAGTTCTTCGTTACTCATTTGAGCTTGCTTATTTTCAAAATCTTCCATTGTCATCTGTTTAGCCATTGTCTTATGCTTTTTATTACTACTGTGACTATTACGCCAACTTTCGAGCTTCCCCACATTACGCCAACTTTCGAGCTTCCCCACATTACGCCAACTTTCGAGCTTCCCCACATTACGCCAACTTTCGAGCTTCCCTTCATTACGCCAACGTTCGAGTTTTCCCACATTTCGCCAACTTTCGAGCTTCCCCACATTATGCCAACTTTAGAGCTTCCCTTCATTACGCCAACGTTCGAGTTTTCCCACATTACGCCAACTTTAGAGCTTCCCCACATTTCGCCAACGTTCGAGTTTCCCCACATTATGCCAACTTTAGAGCTTCCCCACATTATGCCAACGTTCGAGCTTCCCTTCATTACGCCAACGTTCGAAGATTTCATTATGAAGCAATTAACATTTTGCAATTTTTCAATCTGTGAATTGGAAAGAATGATACATTTCCCTGTAATGATTTTCAGCGATTGATTCTTAATAATCATTCGCCTTATAATATCCCGCAAATCTTCTGTAATACGTTCCTGTATTACCATAAACCAATCTGGTGTACTTTCTTCATCTATGTGAAGATTATATTTCATTTCATCATCAATGTCATTTTGATCGTCAGGGTAAAATTCAATTTTAACAAAAGACTTGCGAAAAGCGTTATCGTCTTTTATATTAAACTCCTCGATCAAATCCTGATGTGATTGAGTCCATGGATTATGTAATATGTCCCCGTTTCTTAATACGATTGCTGAATAAAATTTACACATAGCTTATGGTTTTAAATCATTTTTTATTGTTATCGTCAACTGCCTTGTTTCAAATTGAATAAACTCAGCGAAATCCTTGTAATACTTTGTCCCTGAGCCGTCTTTGACTAAGAGGCCGTCGATGATGGGTTGTATGATAAACTTAGATTCCATAGATTAATAGGGTAAATCGTTTTCAAAATCATCTCTTGACGGACTTTGTGCTTTGAGTTCAATCAGTTTCTTGACCATTTCCCTCACGTCCCACGCCTCAATCGGTTTTTGCTGAATATTCTTAGCCATTTCAATCATTACAGCCTCCGTAACGGGATTAATGGCATAAATAGCAGAAGGGTTAAGCAATCGGGTAAACGACGGTTGTGAAGGTGTTTCTGGCACATCTACTCTTACAAATATGGATGTTCCAAAGGCGTGTTCTGTTACCTTGCCTGCAATCCGTTGCCTTCCGAACAGTTCTACAATTGCGAATAATTCTATTTTTTCTGTTTCCATTGGTTATAGGTTTGTGTTATTTTATCAAATATTGTTCGTACAACTTCAACTGGATTTCGGTTAAGGCTTTGACTTAATCAAAACAAATATTGAATTGTTTAAGTATGAATACGGTGTTTAATTTTAAAAAATCTTTAGCATCTTGAAGTGATCCGGGTTTATATTTCAACACGCACCATCTCCATTTGCAATTTGGGTTTCCATCACTGTTTATATCAGATTTTATGACCTTCAATGATATCCTCCATGATTCATGTAATACTTGTCCGATAACTATTTTATTATACATGATTTCATGATAGGGTTTATAGAATGCCCTATATTTCCCTGATGGCTTGGTTGTTTTTATAATTATATACATATCTTATCTCTTATCAAACTCCCCGATCTGCCCCTTATGAAACCGGGCGTACCAGATGCCGGATTCCCGCGGGTGATCTATGACCCATATCGTCAACAAGGTTAGCCCCATTACAAACAGGATGCGCAGGAGGAGGTAGAGGTAGGTGAGGAGTTTCATAATTTATTTCTTTTTTCAATAACAACACACTTAATCCATTTTTCTTCCCGGTCGTGACCCATATTAAACTGGCATCTTCTGCAGTATGGACCACCAACCCTAACTTTTCCACCTTGGTATTTAAAATTCAATGGACATGTTTCGTTATACCTTCCGCCTTTTTTATCAAAATAGTATTTTGCGGTCATTAGAGATTTACTTGCTTAATTAGTTCATTTCTGACGTGGATTGCGGACAGTAATCTTTCTTTTAATATTAAAAACGCATTCTCGTCGGACACGATCTCAATGCTCGTAATCCGTTTATCCTTATTAAAATAAGGATGGTAGCTTACGAAATCCCAAACATTGTATCCTGTAAACAACATGGACGACATCACCTGCCAGTAATACATGGGCTTCATGGCCTTAAATTCATCATTGGATCTGATTAATAAAGCCTCCAAGTGGGGTTCCAGATTGTAAGGGCATTTTATTTCAATCCCCCGATCTTTGCCTTTGACCAAACCATCCGGAGAACACCCACAAAGATTATTCTCTGGCCATAAGATAAATCCTATTTCTTCGATTTCCTCCACAAACACTCCTTCGTAATAAGCTCTTGCGACAGGTTCCTGTTCAATACCCCATCGCATTTCAACAGATGTTATCTCCTGTGACTGTTCAGAAAAATATTCAGCAACCTTGCTTTTAATATAGGTTTGAGCCGTTTCAGCCCAATCAGAAAGGTTGTTGCCGAATTTTGAAGGGTTTTTCCCCGTTCCGATCAGCTTGTATATCTCAGAGGCAGTGAATTTCCCCCTACGAAGTTTTAGCCAATCTTCGGTGCGTTGTTTTACTTGTTCTGTTTCCATGGTGTTTTTTGATTTTTGAAGACTGGTGAAAATCGAACTCGCTTGCGGGCCTATGACTGGGACAATGTACTAACCCCTTTGTTTACCCGTGTTACCCATTTAACTACCAGTCCATCCATAATCAATCCTGAACCAGTATTGGTGCATCAGGATCTTTTTTCCATTCCCTGTTTGCAGACACAGCCTGTGGTTTGATATTCTTTCCAGACTTACGGTCTGTCTCTATGGGCGTGCCTTGTTGAGGCTCTGATACTATTTGAGTCCTGCGGGTAGCGGTGACGGTGGGGTCGACAACCACGGCAATAGATGTAGAATCATCATGGGATTCATCATTGTCGATATAAGTGATCTGTGATAATTCGAGATCATCCTTGACGCTCATTTCAGCCTGATCCTGGGTGATTGCTGACTGCATTTCAATTGAAAGTATGCCGTACCGTGCAAGTAAGAGTTTGAGAACGGTCTTTCGTGCCATGCCTTCAAAATTCGACTTCCATGAGGATCCTGCATAGTCAAAGGTTTTTGAATAACGCTTCCCGTGTGCCTTGATTTGGTCCACGGTCATATATAACGACTTGGCAAACCCATTTAACAGTTCAAAATAAGCGGCATACCCCACAATGGTATCAGATTTGCGTTTGCCGTTGAAATTAAACTCTCCAGTCAGCCGGTTCTCGTTCTGCAGCTCACCATCATATATTTCCGTAACATTGATTGTGCGGTATTGCCCTGAACGTAACGCTAACTGTATCAGTCCTTTGCTCATAATCTGAAATTGAGCTGACTTACCATAAGGCACAATGGCGGCGAACCCTAACGATGGGGTTACATTCAAATTCAAACTTGCTGCTGCAATAGCCGCCCCAAGGATGGATTTTGGTTCGCATTCGGTGAGTTTTGTGGTGGTGGCAATCGTGGTCACACTTGAAATAAAAGCATTCGCATTTTTGCCTAATATTTCCTGGAATTTTGCTTTAACGGCCTCATTGGACATTAAACCCCGGATTCCTTCGGGTTGTTGTTTGGTAACTGCTGTTGTTGGTTCCATTTTTATGTTTTTTATTGGTTCTTTTTATTCATCTTCCCCTTCCGGGTAATCCCGTTCAAAGTCGTGGCTTTCAATGATCTTTTCGGTGATATGTGTTTCGGCTTGTTCCACGTACCTTGCAATCGTTTCGTTTTCATCCGGGGTATAAAGCCGCCGGTCCCATTGTATCTTATCCAACCTTGCCTGATGATCGTGGTGGAATCCCTTCGATCCGTGGCATTCATACGGTCCTATCCCTTCATCCACGATCTCAGGCGTGCCGTACAATTCGACTTCGCTGTCAATTCCCTCTATATCTTCAAAGCAGGATCCCATTAGGTGATGTTTTTAAGGGTCAGTTGTTTGAGTGTGATGATCATATCTTTCCCGTATAAAATTTGTACATCTTGATTGCACACTCAATCACCTCTGCTGTGGGGGCGCCGGTTCCACGGATCTGAACAGCCTGGGCCATAGCTAACCTACGGTCTTCATCCTTGATCGTCTTGATCTCATCCCGGAGCAGTTGCATCTGACCATTGTAAATATGTTCCCGCTTGGTGTGTTCGGCCTCATATTCAGACCTGGCGGCTTTAAGTGTGCTGACGAATTCAATCATGCTCTTTTTGTAATCCGCCTCAGCATTTTCCCATGACTTTTTCGTGACATCTTGCATGAGTTCGGCTTGATTCGCCCGTTCAACAACACCTTTGGCGATGACAGTAGCGTGGCGGTACTTAATCACCGCATTCCCGTACAGGATGCACAGGACGAAGAATGCGAGGGTCATCATACAGGCCAGCACCATAAACGGGTTGGCGTGGATGAAGTTCAAGGCACAGGTGATCATATCACCGGCATTGAAGGAGGTAAAGATTGAGAGAAACTTTTCCATTGGTGTAAGTGTTTGGTTATAAAATATTTAAACTTTTTTAAAAGAAACAGATTCAGAATAATATCCATTTGACTCACCAAGCCAACGAATTGTTACGTATCCTTTAATGGTTGCCAATTTGTAGAATGTCCATGTAAACGATTTAGAATATTCACTTGGTCTCGGTTCTTTGCTATTTGTTGATTCTTGTGCTTGTAAAATTGGTTGACCAATAAGATTATTTAAGTCACCCTCAATATCATTAATACAAACCCGTTCGCAACAATCTTGATCATGATGTAACATAAACGAATCTCCTTCACTCGTAGTAAAAACTAATTCGGTATTTTTATTTTCAATGGCTACTAATATTTTGCCAATTAAATCCTCAAATACTACGTGTGTTTTCATTCTGTTCTCTTGTTTTAAATTTGTGAGGATAAAAGGAATTGAACCTCTGACCACGGATTTTCAGTCCGCTGATCTACCAACTGAGCTATATCCTCGTACCTGGCTAAATTATTGTCGCTAATTCGTCAATCTGATTATGCAGGTAATTCAAAGATTCTGCTTGTGCTGAAAGCTGCGAATCGATCAGATCACAATGGAATTTTGCTGGTTCCTTCCTGAGTTCAGGATTTGTTTGTGGCGGACGCTCTCCCCGTAATTTAACCAACAAAGCATTTAACTTTGAGTTGGCGTTATTAATAGAATCACTCGTTTGAATTGTTCTTTTGATTGTCATTTCCATAAAGGTTGCAGGACGGTCTTCTTTTACACATGCTGCTGTTGAATCGTACATGCTGTTTTGTTTTAAGGTTTATGATTATTTATCATCACTTGTAATTAAATATAATGCTATCACTATAAACACAATAATAACCGCTGTGGTACCATAAACCATAACTGCCATTTTTATTCCATCACCGATTGTTATTGCTACAAATATTCCCACGAAGAATAATATAATCATGGTAAATCCTATGATCTTTTTCATACCGGATAAATTTCATTCAATGCCCGTTCATATTGCCCGAATACCGTGTTAATCACCACTGATCGGTGACGGTAGTACCTGTCGGGACTGTCTTTTATCAATGTCACCACGCCCACATGCCGATCTACACCGATATAGAATTCACACTTCTGCCCGGCCTGGATATGTTTACGAAACTGATATTGCCGGATGGACACCCTGATCGGGAAAATGGAAAGCAGGATGATGATAGCGGAGAGGATGAGGTAGGTCATAATGATATATTATTTAAAATCAGTTAAATAGTAGCAGTATTTATGATAGAGGAAACAGCCCATCTTAACTTTCTTCACCGCCCTGCGCTTGGGATACTTCTCTGACCAAACGATCACCTCCCGTTCGGTTCCGTGGGCGTGAATGGTGTCGCCGTTGTAATTAGTGTATTGACCGTCAACCGTGTGTGTCTTCTTCTTCATGGCTACAAATATATACTGAAATTCCCCAATTTTTACAAGTCTTTTGAAAGTTTTTTATAACGCATTGATAGGTAATTTATAATGAATGTAATTTATAAACAGTCTAAGGGTTTTGGGATAATATTTAACGGATGAAATGATTTATGCTTTATTATAAAATCGTTATATGCTTGGGCGGCGAGTTCGGGAGTGGGGAAAAGGCCAAGATAATATCTTTTGAAATAAAAAGTAATATAAGCCATCCAACTTTGCGTCTTTTTGTTATATGAAACACCTCTATATCCAGATGTATTATTTTTAAACAACAACCTTCTATTTTGGCAATTTGTTGATCTGTCTGTAAATTCACAATTCCCTGGTTCGTAGTTGCCATCATTATTGATACGGTTGATGTCAATTTTACTTCTACCATTATGACGATTTATATAGTCGTTTTTTAATGCCCATTTAATAAATGCAGATGAGTCATTTTTCCATTCATCACACACAGTAATGCCCCGCCCACCGTAATTTATATAGCTTTCATCATTAATACAATAACATCTTCCTTTCATTGATTTCCATAAATTATGTAGAGGCGTGTCAGCAATTCCATGTTTAGTATTTGCTTCTTTTGTTCTTTGTATGTGATAACATCCGCAAGATTTTGTTTCTCCACAATTCACAGATGTTATTTGTGTAATAAATCCTTTTCCACAATAACATAAATACAAACCAAAATGCCTCTTTTTGTTACTTGTTGGTAATGGATAATAAAATCCTAAATCTTTTAATAGTTTTGGTTTTTCCATAAAAAATACCCCCAGCCGTTACAAAGGCCGTTCAGTCGTGCGGGATGCACTTCTGACAATGTAACAACTGAGGGATTTTTTAATGTTTTTCATACTGAACGGCAGAACAAAGCTAGTTATTTCAGACTGCAAAGTCAAGCATTTTGGTAGTGTCTCAGTTTGAATTTATATTTCTTGACTGCTCAAGAATCCTGTTGTATCTTTGTAGGAAAGAGTAATATCATGGCAAAGATACAAAGACCAAAGGACTTTAATGAAAGGGCTAAAATGATTGTTGACCTGGCTACTGGGGAGATCACGGAACCCGAATCGGATAAAAACCCTGCTGCCGTCTCATTAGGTCGATTAGGCGGATTAAAAGGTGGAAAGGCAAGGGCCGAGAAGTTAAGTCCGGAGAGAAGGAAGGAAATAGCTCAGATGGGAGCTAAGAAAAGGTGGGGGAAAGATTGAGGGGGCGCAAGCCCCTTTTATTTTTTAATAATTTTAGTAATTTAGAATGATTCTAAGATAAGGCAAATCTTTTTTATGTATGTACAAAAGAATGTTAATAAAAATATTGTGATAAATTTGCCTGTGGGCAAATGATTTTGTATATTTGCTTTTTTTATAAACCAAAACAACATGACAAACATTCCAACAGATGAATCTTTTATTGCCGAAGTGAGACAATTACAGGAATACCATAGTCAGCAGAAGGAAAAATATTCTCAGATTTTAGAACTTCTTTTAGTGGGTGAAATTGTTACCCATAAAATAAAAGAGGATATTACATTAACCCCTAACCACATTGCAAAGGATGGTAAAAGAAAGTGGGTAAGACGAAACGGAGGTGAAACATTTGGAACCAGGCTCAAACAACTACTTACTGATAATAAAGCAAGGGGAACTGGTGAAATAAGAATAGAATTTAATAAGATGTTTGGTGTCAAGTTAACCGCAAGAAGTATTTCAAGTCAGTTAAGGGCATTAAGGAATAAGGGCGTAATTAATAGTCAGTATTTTCCTAATAATCCAAAAGCTACTCAAAATATTTGGGGACTCCCCGATTGGTTTGTTAATGGCATTATAAAACCACAGTATAGGGATATATCACAAGATGTTGCATAAAATAGTAAAGGGAATCAGTCTCGTGAACTGTTCCCTTTATGAATTTCGTGGGGAGGTCTATTGGTAGAAAAGCCGGGTCCGCACCTGCTAAAAAGGGGTTCGATTCCCCTCCTCTCCACTTATTTATTATCACAAAGGTAATATATTATACACGACGAGTCAAGAAAAAAAAGTATTAAGAAGTGCTTTTAATCTTATAAAGAATAGGCGTTCAAAGAAATATAAAAGGCAAGTGTTAATATCTTTTTTCATCTAAATGATTTTTATGCTTGACAAGTCAAGGATAATGTTGTATATTTGTAGGGTAAATACTTGCAGATATGAACAAGCTACCAATAGAAAAACAAGTCCAGATCATTCACTTGCTTGTTGAAGGCAACAGTCTCAGGGCCACTTCGAGGATTGCCGACGTTTCCATAAATACCGTTACCAAGCTGTTAGTCAATGTTGGCAAGGCCTGTGAGAAATGGCATGATGAAAATATGGTCAATATCAAAGCCAAACGGATTCAATGTGATGAAATTTGGAGTTTCGTGTATGCCAAGCATAAGAACTTACCGGAAGAAATGAAAGGACAAGGTGGTGATCTGTGGACATGGGTAGGAATAGATGCAGATACGAAACTTGTCGTATCATACAGCATTGGCAATAGGGATTACGAAACGGCTTGTTTGTTTGTAGGTGATCTTGCTAACAGAATACAAGGCAGGGTACAATTAACAACAGATGGTTTAAGGGCTTATGTTGAAGCCGTTGAAGATACGTTTATAGGTAATATCGACTATGCTCAGTTGATTAAAATTTATGGACATGAAGCAAGCGGAGAAAAAAGATACAGCCCACCAGATTGCATCGGAACAGATAAGAAACGAATAATGGGAAATCCTGATGAACAATACATATCCACCAGTTATATTGAACGACAAAACCTGACCATGCGGATGCAGATGAGAAGGTTTACCCGTCTTACTAATGCTTTCTCTAAGAAGATCGAAAACCATTTTTACGCCATTGCCTTGCATTTCATGTATTATAACTTTTGCAGGATTCATAAGACGTTACGGGTAACACCGGCGATGGAGGCGGAATTGACTAAGGATATTTGGGAGATCGAGGATATAATAAAACTTATTGCATGAATTTTTGTATTATTGTCTGATAATCAGACAAAATATGAAACAGTTGTGCGTTTTATTATCACTTGTATTATGCCAAAGTATTTATTGTCAACAAAAGTCAAGTTGGCAAATATGGGTAATGCCGTCTAAATACACTATTAACGAAGGAGATACTTTGATTTTCCATATTGGGCTTACAGGATATGGGGCACTTGACCCAATGAATTTAAAAATAGCGGCATATTCGGAAATTACTACTCTGTTAATCTACGGCGCGGGTGGTGCTCGATATAGTTGTATGGTTATGGGATTGGATTCTGGTATAAATCAAAATTTATTTACAAGCAAACCCTCCAACCATGAGTATAATATTTTTTTGAAATCAGATTATTCCAATAAAATTTTTTCTACCCTATCAGTCATACCTAAAACGAGTGGAGATAAAAAGATAACACTTATCGCTACCTATTCACCAGATGGAGAATCGTGGTATACCACTTCCAGGGAAGTATCCTACCATGTCAATTCTTGGACTGAGAAATATCAAACGTGGCTTGCAATCGCATCCCTTATCTCAATAATTTTAGCATTCCCATTGTTTAATGTCATCATCTCACGATGGCTTGATAAGAGATCAATGCGACTTCCCAAAGAAAAAAGGAAGAACGTTAAAGTATAGTGCAACAGCAACTGACACACTGAACCACACAATCACAAAGACTATCAAAATATCTTTAAGAATTTCCTGGAATTTTCTTTTCATTTTTCATATTTTTTCAAACTGAGACACTACCAGCATTTTCACAAACTCATATACAAATCAGCTATTTCATCACTGGTTATACCTAAATAAATTCTCGTTATTTCAGTCGAACTATGGTTAAATAATTTACTAAGATAAATCAAACTCCTTTCGGATTGATTATCTCTTTCCCAAATACGACGGCCCATGGTTTTCCTGAGTGAATGGCTTGTAAATGAACCACTTATGCCATATTCCGTTGCTATTCTGTGCAGGATAGAGTTAATTCGCTGAATTGTAAGTATGTTTTTTTTCTGTCCGACAAATATCGGCCCGGTTCTGCCTTCCCTGTTTCTGTCAGATATAGCTTTCAATTCGGGGTGAACTGTCAGAACCCTGAATTTTCGCGTCTTGCCTTCAATTAATTTTATCTTATCTCCTTCCAGGTCTTCCCACGTCAATTCACGCAGATCACCGCATCTTAAACCGAGGGAT
>JADFXO010000309.1 GCA_015233485.1 Nitrospirota bacterium | reverse complement strand
CATCGAACCCTCCTGCCTATTTGCAGTCTCTTTATTCCGATGCTACTACTTTCTTTCATGGATTGACCCTCTCTCTTGTACATTTTTCATGACCGCTTTGGGTACATTTTATCATGGCCGGCGACAATAACATCTTAAGCAGTCAAGTTGATGGTCTTTGGTCATGGGGACATAGCAAAAATCCAATATGGCCTACATATGATGCTTTAAATGCTTTAACCGAATACGCTCTAAGGGCTGCTACGTGCCCGATTATTCAATAGCCCGAAAGGGTTTGCATTTTAACTAAAAAAGTGGGGAAGGACTGCGCCCCTTCCCCACTTTTGAAATCGTCTGTTTATGCTTAAACTGCTGCCATTGCCTTTTCGGTCTCTTTGAGCCATAGGAGCCTTGAGCCGTTTACTACTGAGAGATTTGCCTTCGCCATGAATTCGGCCGCGTCTGCGTCTAAGCCGTCTGTTTTTGCGAACGGCTTTATGGACGGGGCCGTCTTTGACGCGGCGAGCGCGTCTGCGATTTCTTTCGGGCTTGGCTCATTTATCTCTGCCCCCGATGCCTTTGCCAGAGATATGGCGATTTCACATTGGGTTTTGGCCTCGCCCTGCGGCTCGACCATCTTCGTGAGCTGCCTCATCCTTCCCATGTAATCTACTATCGTGCCGCCGCGCTCTAAAAACGCCGCGGCTGGAAGCACTATATCGGCCTCTTTGGCTAATTCGGTCAGATGTGAGTTGGCTACGATAAGAAAATCAACCTGAGGTCTCTTATCTAACGGTACATCTCCGGCCGCGAACAGCGTCTTTACGCCTCCCGATGTCATATCTTTATAGCTTAAGCCTTTTCCCCTGAGGTTCAGAGCAACAACACCCTTTGCGTTTGCCTCAATTGGAATCGAAAGCGCCGCGCCCTTTATAGCTGCCACGTTTTGGGCCGCTCCAAATAACGACGGCGACGATACGATGACAGGATTTTGCGCCTCAGCGTAAAGCACGGCAGCTTTTTCCATGTCCTCTGTTACCGTGGCCCCGGCAACATCCAGCCCATCAGGAAGCGCTAAACCCTTGTCAGAGAGCGCCTTCGCGAGGCCTTTTAACATGTCGGCTTCGCTGCCTTTTAATACGATGCCGGCCTCGTTTGCTATCTTTACGTCGTCAGAGTTAATCACAATTAATTTGGCCTTTCTGTCGGCCTTTGTGCGAATCAGCGCATCAAGGGCAGGCAATACGCGCTCCCACTGATTCGGATTCAGACTGGTGACGACCATCAAATCGGCGGCCTCTAAGTCCACGGCATCACCAGGCAGAGTTGCCGCGTCGCCGTAGAGAGATACCGATGTGTCAATGTTTTCTATCCCGGCCTTTGCGGCATAGGCCTTAATGGCAGCCGCGTCCTCATTAGTAATTGAGCCGGAGGTTATTATGCCGGCGTCCTTTGATTTCATTTTCCCTGCGGCGATCTTAATGGCATCGTCCCATGTGGTCTCTTCAAGTTTGCCGTTTACGCGCTTCATCGGCGTGAGGAGCCTATCGTGTGCGGTAAGGCTGTCAAACCCGAAGCGCCCGATGGCGCATATAAAGTGGCCGGCTTCGGCGCTGCAACCGCCCGCCCTTATCTTCATTATATCGTTGCCCTTCTTATATATCTTCACATCACAGGCGTTGCCGCATGACAGACATACCGATTCGAGCTTTTCATACTCCCACTCCCTGCCCTTTCTCCACCTGTCCGCCTCAAGCAAGGCATTTACCGGACATACGTCAACGCAGCTTCCGCAAAATGTGCAGCCGGACTCCTGAAGCGGTTTGTCGTCTGCCGTTGTCACCTTTGAGCCGACGCCTCGTCCCATGAAATCCAGAACCGCAGTGCCCTGTTCTTTGCATACCCGTACGCAGCGTCCGCAGAGGATACAATAATCGGGGTCGCGCTTGATAAACGGGTTTTTATCGTCTATGGCAAACCCGAATTTCTTTCTGGTAAACTGAGACTCCTGAATCCCGAATTCGTAAGCGTACTGCTGCAGATTACATACGGAGGCCTTCGTGCAGGTCATGCAGTCAAGCGGGTGCATGGAGAGAATCAAATCGATTACGAATTTCCTTACTTCCTGTATCTTTTCGTTGTCAGTTACTATGTCCATGCCTTCTTTTGTCTTCATAATGCACGCGGTCATCTGCCTTCCGCCTACCTCGACAAGACACATCCTGCACGCCCCAATGCCCTTCATTCCTTCGAGGTAGCAGAGGTTTGGTATGTGAATCCCCACGGAGCCTGCCGCGTCTATCAGGTTTATCCCCTCAGGGACTTGATACGGCTTGCCGTTTATTTTTATGTTTACCATGTCGGCCATTACTCCTCCTTATTGGAAATATATGTTTTTCAGACTATTACAGTCTCTAATACCTTTTTGTTAACTATCTCTACCGCCGCATATTTGCAAACCCTGACACACTCGCCGCATCTGGTACACCTCTTATCCACTATCTCATAGGGGATATACCCTGAGAAACGTCTGTCCTTCTTCTCTCCCAAAATGGCAAAGTCCTTACAGGCAATCCTGCACTCGTCGCACGACACGCACTTATCAGCAATCACCCTATAGAGGATGCTCCCCTGGCACTCCTTATCCGGACAGCCTCCGGCAATATGGATGTCATAAATTTCGGGGGCTTTTTCCAGAGTGTCTATGATGAACTTCGCCGTGTCCTTACCCTTTTTGCACATCGACGCCTCAAGCATCAACGGGGCGATTTGCCTTATTTTCTCCAAGTCCTGCGGGGTAGCCTCAGCGTTTGAGAGCCTTTGAAATCTTATCCTCATCTCGTAGCTTCCCATCGGACACGGCAGACACCTTGCACACATCGGGCCGTCTATGAACTCGTTGAGAAATAGTAACGCCTTCTGAACGGCACACTTAAACTGGTTCGTATCCTCTGCTATCTCTTTCATATCCTTTTCAGCCATTTGCCTATCTCCCCACACCGGCAAGTCTCTTGCCTTTTCCTATTTTTACCGCCCCTATCGGGCACGCCGTAAAGCAGGCCTTACATTTCTTACACAAGTCCTGGTCTATAAAAAACGACCTTCTGGTCTCTTTTACAGCGCCAAAGGCACAGGCCTGTTTACATAGGCCGCAGAGAAAACACTCCGAGTGCTCAATTGTAAAAGTGCCCAGCCCGCTGCACACCCTTGCGCGGCAAAATTTATCGTGAACATGCTCCTCGTACTCTTCTCTAAAATATTTCAGCGTCGATAGAATCGGATTTGGGGCGCCCTGGCCGAGGCCGCAAAGAGAGCCTTTTTTGACAAGACGGCTTGTTTTCTCAAGACGCTCTATGTCGCCGGCAACTCCCCTTCCCGTTGTTATCCTCTCAAGTATCTCAAGCATCTGATACGTGCCTATCCTGCACGGGGGACACTTGCCGCAAGACTCCTCCTTCGTAAACGACAGGAAAAACTTTGCAACATCCACCGCGCATGTATCCTCGTCCATTACGACCATGCCGCCGGAGCCCATCATCGACCCAGCCGTCTTCAACGAATCAAAGTCAACGCGCAGATCTAAAAACTCCTCAGGCAGACATCCCCCTGACGGGCCTCCGGTCTGCACCGCCTTGAACTTCTTTCCGTCGAGTATGCCGCCGCCTATGTCATATATTATCTCTCTCAGTGTTATTCCCATAGGCACTTCGACAAGCCCTGTGTTTTTTACCTTGCCGGTCAACGCAAAGACCTTCGTGCCGGGGGAAGTCTCAGTGCCGATACTCTTAAACCATGCCGAGCCGTTCTCTATTATTGGGGCCACACAGGCATACGTCTCTATGTTGTTGAGATTGCTTGGATAGCCCCAGACGCCGCCACCCGGTTCGGACAATCTTGGCGGGCGCGGTCTTGGAAATCCCCTGTCGCCCTCTATCGACGCCACAAGCGCCGTTGACTCACCACATACGAACGCCCCCGCCCCTTCTCTTATGTCTATGTGGCAGGTGAAGTCCGTACCCATTATATTTTTCCCTAATAATCCAATTTCCTCTGCCTGCTTAATGGCGTGTTTGAGGTTCACCACCGCAAGCGGATACTCGTGCCTTACGTAAACAAACCCGTACCGCGCCCCTATGGCATAGGCGCACAGGAGCATTCCTTCAAGCAGCCCGTGCGGGTCTCCTTCCATAATAGCCCTGTCCATGAATGCGCCCGGGTCCCCTTCGTCGCCGTTTGCTATGACGAATTTTATTGTGCCGGGGGCCTTCTTTAAGTGCCTCCATTTCTGGCCGGCGGGAAAACCAGCCCCGCCTCTGCCCCTGAGGTTTGCCTTGTCAACCTCATCCAGTACCTCGTCGCGGGCCATAGAGCCAAGGGCCTTTGCAAGTGCGGCATAACCTCCGACGGCTATGTAGTGGTTAATCTGCCGTGGGTCTATAAGGCCGTTATTTTTCAGGGCAATGCGCACCTGTTTTTTGTAATACGGGACAGTGTCCACCATTTCACACGGAGCGCTTGCCACAGAATCCCTGTACAGGAGTTTTCTTACGGGAAACCCGCCCGATATAGTGGACGAAACGATCTCATGGGCGTCCGTGTTTTTGACCTGCTGGTAATAATAGCCCCACGGTTCTACTTTCATTACCGGGCCTTGCTGGCAAAACCCCTGGCAGCCGGTCTTCACTATCTCTACGGTCTTATGTTGCGCCCCAAGTTCGCGCTCTATGTCCGCCGCTACCTTATTTGAGCCGGAGGCTGTGCAGGCAGTGCCGCAGCACATCCTTATTCTCGGCACGCCATCCTTAAACACCCTTTGCGTTTGCCTCAATTGGAATCGAAAGCGCCGCGCCCTTTATAGCTGCCACGTTTTGGGCCGCTCCAAATAACGACGGCGACGATACGATGACAGGATTTTGCGCCTCAGCGTAAAGC
>JADFXO010000308.1 GCA_015233485.1 Nitrospirota bacterium | reverse complement strand
CTACCAGCGTGGATATCGATGGACAGAGCTTGAGGTTGGGCAGCTTCTGGATGATATTTATGATTTTATAAATAATAAAACTGGCGGTTTTTACCGTCTTCAGCCGGTTGTTGTTACATCAACAGATGACAACCGTTGGGAAGTAATTGACGGACAGCAAAGATTGACAACGATTTTTATCATATTGGCATATCTTGGTTTTGATAAATACAATCTGGATTTTATGACTCGCCCCGGAAGTAAAGGATACCTTTTGAGTCTGGGAGAAAATACTCAAGAAGATTATTCTAATATTGATTATCTTCATATCAGCCGTGCCTTCATATCTATTAAATCCTGGTTCGAAGATAAGAAGAGAACTGAATCAACCATCGGTTCTGAATTTCATTTTAATCTTGGGAAGAAAGTGAAATTTATATGGTACGAAGTCCGCGAAAAGGGGTTAGATCCCGTCAAAATATTCACAAGGCTAAATATTGGTAAAATTCCATTAACAAACTCAGAGCTGATTAAAGCACTATTACTGAACGATAAAAATTTCAGCGAAGACCCTGAACAAGCATATCTCGAGAAAACAAAAATTGCTACAGAATGGGATCGGATTGAACAAGAATTACACCAGGAGGAATTGTGGGCCTATCTGAACAAGAATTACACAAAATCTTCAACCCGAATCGATTTTTTATTTAATTTCTACTTGTTATTAAAAGGACATCTCATAAAGAATGCTTATGATGTTTTCGATTTCTTTGAAAAAAGCGTAAAGGAAGGAAAAAGATCGTCTTATCTCTGGAATGAAATCAAGGATCTCTTTATGAAACTCAGAGAGTGGTTTAATAACCCTGAGCTATTCCACCTGACCGGTTATTTGATAACTAAAGGACATTCGCTTCCGGATTTGTACAATCGCTCAATAGACAAAAGAAAGTCATCTTTTAAGGAATATCTCAAGAACACTATTGCAGACCAGATACATAAAATAAATATTCGCGATCTTGATTATGAGACGCACAAAAAAGAACTTTTTAACGTACTTCTCCTTTTCAATATAATTACTATTCTGAACTCTTCTAATGATACTCTGAAATTCTCTTTCTATAGATTCAAGTCAGAAAATTGGAGTCTCGAACACATACACGCCCAGCATTCTCAGGGGTTGAACAAGGTGTGCCAGTGGCAGGAATGGCTTAAAGAGCATTCTGATGCCTTGAAACGAATTCAGGTCCACGAGGACAAACAAGAAGTGCAAGAACTTATCACCAGGATAGATGAACTTATTGAAGGTAATGTTATACAAGCGAGATTCGAGGAACTATTTAATGATGTTATCAAAATTAATAATCAAGGGATTGAAATGCACGGCATTGGTAACATGGTACTGCTGGACAAGGATTCTAATAGTTCCCTGAGTAATTCTGTCTTTGAAGTCAAGAGGAGTAAAATCATAGAGTTGGATAAGATCGGAAGCTTCATTCTGCCTGCAACGAGGAATGTCTTTTTGAAATACTACACTAAAAATCCGGATCATCTTTTCTATTGGACAGAACGGGATCAGAGCGAGTATGTAGACCATATTGAAAAAACGATTGACAACTTTCTGGGCAGAAAAGCAGAGAGGGAAGTAATTAATGAGCAACAGCAAATATAGTTTTTGGAAATTAATAGATTCGTACGATATAGAAATCCCCATGATGCAACGGGATTATGCACAAGGCCGAAAGGAGGACTCTATAACCTATGTCAGAAGTAATATTATTGCATCGTTGGAGTCTGCTTTAAAGTTTGATACGCCCTTGGATTTTGATTTTATCTATGGCAGGTTCAAAGAGAATGAACAATCAAACAAGAAAACAACTCTTATACCGATAGACGGTCAGCAACGGCTTACAACTTTATTTTTGCTTCACTGGTATCTCGCCATTATAGATCGAGTTGATCAAACTACTATGAATGTACTGGGCAGTTTCAGTTATGCAACTAGAACTAGTTCCACAGAATTTTGTAAAAAATTGGTGAATCATTCCTGTGCAATTTCAGGGGATGAATCCATTTCAGAAACCATTAAGGACTCTGCCTGGTTCATTGCATCTTGGGAACTGGACCCTACGGTTGCATCTATGCTTGTTATGCTGGATGCGATCCATGCAAAATTCAGCCATACTCATGGCTTATTTGCTAAGCTCACTGACGAGGATAATCCAAAAATCACGTTTCAATACACCCCAATGCCTCAGCTAGGTTTAACAAATGATGTCTACATCAAAATGAATTCACGAGGTAGAGCTTTGACGGAGTTCGAAAACTTCAAGGCGCTCTTCGAACAATTCCTTGAAAAATATCATCCTACACTTAAAGATAACTTTGCAATAAAAGTGGATGGCTCATGGACCGACTTCTTCTGGAAACACTGTAAAAACGATCTGATTGATGAACCTTTCATGAACTTCTTCAACTTCATAACAAAAATTCTTTACTCAACTTTCGCACATGAAAACTATGCATAAACCCGCATAGAATAAGGTTCTATGGTAGAATATATTAGTATCATATAACAAAATGTCATGTTTATAAAACGGATATCCGCCTTGACTGTTTTATACGAAACATTCTACTTAGAAAGGTATTTTTCTTTCATAGACTCGCGTGTTTGATTGTTCTATACGCAGTTTTTAACTGCGAAAGTTGAGTTCTTTATTATAATGTTGATGTTAGTGATGAAGCAAAGTTCAAGGAAATTTCAAAGAATCATGATTATTGGTATGGAATTTATAAAACTCAAGAAAATATCCAATTCCTTTTCGATAGTATCGATCTGCTGGCTAAATGGGGCAGTTCTGAAACCTTCTTTGCAACCATATTTGCTGGCAACACCTATGTTGATGATCGTGTCACACTTTTTGATGATGAGACCGACTTAGTAAAACGTTGTATAACAAAACAGGAATTCAATATCCGCGAAGAAGTCCTGTTATACCTTGTTATTTTGTATTGCTTGAAGAATAAGGGCTGTGAAAACAATACTGAATTATGTGACCGGATTCGTGTTTTAAGAAATCGCCTTGATCGCGTACGACAGATTGGTTGGCCTCCTAGGCACAAAAGCAACCTTCGATATGAAAACATGAAAGAATACCTGAAGGTAGCTAAGTTCCTATCAACCATGGATGTAAAGGTTTACAGCGCTTTGAGTGACAGTGGTGAATTCCCATCTTTCCCAAGTGACTCAGTATCCTTCGAAGTTAAAAAAGCAGCACTTATTGCCGCAAACCCCAAAATCAAAAAAATCATCCATGAAATTGAAGATAACCCTTTTTTCATAGGCTCAATTCACGCAATTCTCCCAGATGGTGATAGTGCAAATATCGAAGACCTGTATACTGTCTTCAAAGAAATTTGGTCCTACTCAGATCACTTGCTGATCGTCCGTGCCATGCTGGCAAACAATTTTGAAGGTATTAATGTTGGACCTAGTGGATTAGGGGACAAGTACTTTTTCGGACATGATGAATACTGGAATACAGTGTTAACAGCAACCAATCCAGATATAGACATAGTCCCCTTCTTGCAGTCATATGCTACTTTGAATTTTCCAAGCAAAAATCCAGCTGACAACCTGAACCTGATGGTGAATAAATGGCTTGCAAATAATAGTGATAATCGCGATTGGCGATATTATTTCATTAAATACCCTGAAATGTTTTCTGAAGCAGTGTGTCAGTTTTCTTGGCGCAAGGACATCTTCGATTTTAACATCCGAAGACTAAATGCAAAAAAAGCCAGCGCATATCACATCAATCCGTACGTTTATGTAGTTGCCGTTAAGGTTCATGACCTCAACGTCTGCGATAGAGGCGATTCTTATGCCCGCGGCTATGAATTCAGCCCCCTTAAATTAAAAAATAAAACACAACTCTGGTCTGAAGAGTTGGGCTGGCGTATTGTTGTCCCTGAAGGTATTTCGGTTACAACCCATCAGTTCCCCTCAATGCAACCAACAGGCAATGCGAATGAGTATCTCCTGAAGGAAACACAGGAAAAGGATCGCATCGAAATTGCTGTAGATTTTGTTTACACCTTGGGCTCTAAGTCCTAATAAAGGCTTGCGGCTACAGAACCGGAGAGGGGGGGATTCGAACCCCCGGTGGAGTCGCCCCCACAACGGTTTTCGAGACCGCCGCCTTAAACCGCTCGGCAACCTCTCCGTAGAGCAAGAAAAAAATCCTTAAGTATGGCGCTGCAACGCGTCTCCAAAATCCCCGATACAACCTCGACGCGGTGGTTTAAACGCGTGTCGCCGAGCAGTTTGTAAAGACTGTCTACAGCACCTCCTTTCGGATCGGCACATCCGTATATTACACGCTTTATCCTCGAATTGACAATAGCCCCGCTACACATTATGCATGGTTCGAGGGTCACATACAAAGAACAGCCTTCCAGCCTCCAGCTTCCGGTAACGGCGGAAGCCTCACGTATAGCAATCATTTCCGCATGGGCCGTGGGGTCCTGGCTTTGCTCTCTACCGTTATATGCGAGGCTGACAACGTCACCGCCGCCGTTTACGACTATCGCTCCAACGGGGACTTCACCCAATTCGGCAGCTTTTAAAGCCTCTTCGAGAGCGAGGGACATAAAAAACTCGTCTTTATCGTAAAATACACTCATCAGACAAAATTATAATATAATTTACTTGAAATATCCACTCCTATAGTTTATACTATGCGCTAATATTTCGGTCGAGGGTAGATTTTAAACTTTAGAAATGTTGACGGTTATACAATAAATCAAGTGAGTAAATACTGACAAAAGAACCAGTTTGACTATGAACTTGTCAAATCATCCTAACAAAATCATTATTTTATGGAGGGCAGAAGTATGAGCAGAAAGATGGTAATCATGGACGGTTGTGGCGCATGCGCACAC
>JADFXO010000307.1 GCA_015233485.1 Nitrospirota bacterium | reverse complement strand
GTATTGCAGGGTGTTTGAGATAGAGAAAAACGAAGACTTTAGTAGCAGAATATTTGTGAATGCGAAAAAAGGGATAGCTTCAATGGGAGTAGTTTTGAACCCGCTGAAAACTCATCGCACGGTACTTATTAGCGAGGGGATACTGATTCCAAAAAGAAGTGGTTTTGGGATTGATAAAAATACAAACTACATCCTTCCTCCTGAGTTAAATTCGCCAATGACTACCCGTGAAGTGATAGAACAACAGGTTCGTATAATGATTAACATAAAGAGTCAATGCGTGGATCGGTTTATGGACATTATGCGCATGAGTTCAAACAGCGGATTAACAAAAGACGATATTAGGTGCAATATTGGATACATCGAATTAGCAACGACATTTGAAGATGAAAAAGCGTCTCGCTATGTTGATGATAGAAAACTTGGACTTGCATTGTTTTTTAACGCAGAAATTAAACAGTTAAAAGATAATTGGATAAGTGCGAGAATAGGAAACTATCGTCATGAGAGAGTCGGCGTATATCAAAAAGAAGAAGCTGCCGTTCGGATTGAATATAAGCTGTGGAAGGACAGGATTGTAAAAGTATTTGGAAGCAGAAAAGTAGATAAGGATCCTATCGAATTGGTCAACGGAATTATGAATTTCCTTGGAAAGCGTTCATCACAAATAGCAGAAATACATTCAGGCATCCCGAAGCTGGAAATTACAAACGAAGGTGTTCGCGAAGAAGTATTAAAAATGTTGAACGGAGCAAGATGCAAATGGAACTGGCGGAAGAAGCATGAGTTTGTTGCTGATTTATTGAATAATAGATATGTGAAAGTAACACGATACAATAAGGGAATACTAAAGTTTCTGACCAAGAAAGGTTTATTGTGGGGTGGGATGAATAGGAGGACGGGCAAGAGGATTCTGAGAATGGAATATTTTATCAATAAGTCTGCTAATTCAGAGGGTATAGATAGCCAGGTTAGTAGGTTGACTAGAAATTCGTTGTGTCCAAAGGCGAGCCTGCCACAGATATTCTACACTAACCAAGGTGATGGCAATGAGCAGCCAGCAAAGCCACCCATGGTTGATATAGTATCACAAAGAAGCAGTTCCCCATAAGGATTCATAGCAAGTACAGAAACGAGATAGGAAAAACTAAAACAGAACGGAGGAGCAGATGACAACAAATCTACAGATTGAAGCAAACAAAAAAAACGCTTTAGAATCAACTGGCCCTAAAACAGAAAACGGGAAAGCGATTGCATCAAAAAACGCAGTAAAAATCGGGATTTATACGAAGGATATACTTCTCGATAACGAAAACATCATAGAATATCAGGAATTATTAAGTAGCTTTATTGATGACTTGCATCCTGAGGGACAGACGCAAACCATTTTAGTCGAGAATATTGCTGTGAATTATTGGCGATTGAAAAGGGTGTGGCGTTACGAAGCGGGTTCCATTAGTGAAATCAGCGCCAATGTGCCAGAGTGGACACACAGTGACAATTCCCTTGAGAATGGCAGTAGGATTAATCATATAGTTGACCTTAACAAGAAAATAAAAGAAGTCGAAAGTCATATAGCAGGTACATGTGAATATATGAATTCGATAAAAGCAGGTTGTGTAAGGTTTGATGTCAAGAAATGGACGTGCAAGGGAATAACTCGAAGCATTAATGCTAGCTTAGCTATGGTGCTGGAAAAACTGCGGGATAGCATCTTTGATGATCAAACAGGTAAAGACTTCGATTTAGGCAAAATGGTATTTGAAGATAAATTAAGAATACTACGCAAAAAAGGCTACGATGATTCAAGAATTGGCGAGGTTCTTATTCAGTGCTTGGAAGAGCAAGCCGCTGAATACTGTCAAAAGATGGATAAGATAACAGGGGAGAAAGAAAGCCAAACGCGCCTACTATCACTGCCTGGTGCGGTTGAAAGTGAAAAGATAATGCGGTACGAAGCTGCTCTTCAGAACTCGATTGCAAAAAGCCTGAGCTTGTTAAAGAAGCTACAGAGCATTGAACAGGTTGACTCATAGGCAATAAATTGGGTTTGTTTTTGAAAAAACAGTTTCTTTGAGATTCGCAACAGCTTCAGGCGTAATGAATAGGTTATAAAATTTGTAATAGGTATAGGGAGAGGGTAATGAGGTCTTATGAAAGAAATGAAGAAGTTAAAACGAGTTATTGCAGGGAATGGGAATATACGATTCGTAATCGAAATTATTAGACATAACCCGCCTTAGCTAATAAATAATACGATAACAGAACAAGTACGAAAGTAACTATCTATATGACTGAATAAAATACACGGAGGACAAAATGGAACAATATATCGATATTAAACAGCTGTCGGAAGCTTTACAGACGCCAGTATCAACTCTCTACTATTGGAAATCTATTGGGAAAATCGGGTTTACAAAAATAGGCAGAAAAATTCTGTTCAACAAACAGGAGATTGAAACTTGGCTTAAAGGATATTCAACGTCACAAAAGAATGAGGCTGGTGATACACAGGATAATAACTTGCAAAACATTTAGTAAAATTATATAGTACGGCTATAAACCGCTTGGCGAGAAGGCGAGAGTGGGTTAAATATGTTATTTATCTTAGAATATTTGAACGACGGAGTAGTCTTTAAATACATTCTAACTTCGCCGAGCCACCGACCCCAAACATTATTCTGGTAGTTTTTAATAGTAGAATTGCTTGTATTCTCAATAGATTTCACAGGTTCTAACCTAAGACTTGTCTCTTCACCCTTGTTTGAAGCCTTCAAAAAGAAAGCCAAACTGTTGTCGAGGGAAATCTCAAGTTTCTTGTTCGTAAGCAACAGGTTCGAACCTAAACAAGATAAAATCTCTCTCTTTTCTGTAATGCTTCCATTTTCAAATCTCTCCTTGGCTATTTCAGCAAATCTAAACAAAGTCTCGGCATTCTCTAACCAAACACTATGTTGATTGTTGGTGTCTGAAAGTAACTCTTCGTACTTGTGTTTTTCTTTTAGAGTTTCTTCTTTTTTCTTTGCATTTTCTTCAGCGGTTATCTCGTTATTAATTCGCATCTCCAAAAGCATGTCTAATCTACGGCAGGAGTTGTCAAGGTTCTTACGTAGTGCCTTCGTAATTTCTTCTCGTTCGGAAATTTCAGCAGATTGCTCTGTTTTGAGTTCATTTATAGCCCATTTATGGAAATCTGGATGAATGGTAATACTTTTCAAGACATCTTTAATCTGTTGTTCAAGATCTTCGGCCTTAATTGCAGGTTCAGCGCAATCTCTATTTACCCTTCTGGTGCAACGGTAGTAAGTATATGTGTGGTTATTGCCGTTTTTCTGATGTTTGGTTTTAGTTTCAGCCGTAATGTGCGCACCGCATGTGCAGTGAATTATTCCAGTAAATGCAAAAGTATGCTCTGTTAGTTTATGATTACATCGTTTTGAAATAATATCTTGAACCAAATCAAACTCATATTTGGTAATCATAGGTTCGTGCTTTCCCGGGTAAATCTCTCCATTCCATAAAAATGATCCATAATAAAATGGGTTGCGGAAAATTGTATAGAATTTGCTATAGGTAACAGGTTTATTGTTTGTAGATGTAAGCCCCATATTGCAGGCTGTATCATATAGTGATTCTATAGAGCACTTTTTTTCAAGTAAAATACTCCAAAGCTTTTTAACCGCATCAAACCGCTCGGTATCTTTGTATATGGGCGGCAAATCAGGCAGATTATGCTTATTGTTCAGATATCCTAATGGAGTTTTATGCGGGAACCAGCCGTGCTTAATTTTGGTTCTCTGGCCTCTTTTAGTATTTTCACTTAAATCAATAATAAACTGGTTTGCCATTCCAAATTCAACCTGCATCATAATTACATTGTCAGTTGGCTTGTATCCTTTATGAAAGGCCTGAATATGGTGAATCTGAGACTGTTGTAACATCCAACAGATGCTTCCGCCGTCAACAGGATTTCGTGCCAATCTATCCAACTTCCAGCAAATTATGCCGTTGGCATTTCCGTTTAGAATGTATTCTAACATTTCAGCGAAAACAGGACGTCCAGGCATTTTGGCGGATTGCTCTTCTTTGAATATTTTCTTAATCTGGATATTAAGTGTTTTTGCTAATGCCTGAAGTTCATCAATTTGAGACTCATTTGAAGCAACTTGTTTATCCTCGCTTTCAGAAGATTTTCTTACATACATTACATAAGTGATATTTTCCATAGTACTCCTCCGCAGAATTCTCCCACACTCTATAAAATATCGGGGTTAATTTCAATAACCTTTTCTGTTTATAGGGGTTCGTTGTTTATTTGCTTGCTGTAACATCAGGCTGTATCAAAACAATTTTGTAAAGTCGTATCAACTGCGAAGCTTTTTCGATAGCTTCGGTTTCCGACAATTTTATTGCAAACTCTTTCCGGTAAATCTCCTTGAACTCATTAATTGATTCCTGTGATAACACTGGTAACCGCCAGAAGATATAGTTGAAAAACAATGCTCAACAAGTACCCCCATTATTTATTTCATCAGACAGGAGGTCTATGGAAGGTAATTGGTAGCTTTTCATTTAGGATATCTCTTATATTTTCAGTGTAGTCAAGTTTAGAGAATTATGTAACTTCTTTTAGCAATAAACCGGTAAAGCTGCTCCTGATAAAATATTCCCCCAAAATAGGTATATCATCAATAATGTTTCTTCCCTTGTTGCTATTTGGTTCATTTCGCCGGTTGGCAATAAAAAGCGGGTCAAATGAAATCACCCCATGCCACTATGAATAACATGAGCGACTCATTGACCCGCATAAATGCGTGACAATAAAATCACTCGTATTCATAGTGTGCATCTTGCCCTATTGCTGGCAAGTAGCTCTGCCATCCCCAACGGATGGCTTACGAGTTTGTCTATGGATGCTGCTTT
>JADFXO010000306.1 GCA_015233485.1 Nitrospirota bacterium | reverse complement strand
GCTACGATCCGATGAATTAAAGGCAGTTAAGGCGTGGCTTGCTATCCGCAAGAAGATGAAGCCGGACACCGACGCTTTTTTTGTCAGCGCATGGCGCAGACCGTTAAGTAGGAAAACTGCATGGCTTACAATTCGTTCCTGTGGCGAGCTTGCCGAGCTTCCTTTGCCCGCTCACCCGCACATGCTACGCCACGCTTGCGGCTTTGCCCTTGCAGACCAGGGCGCGGATACGCGGTTAATTCAAGACTATTTAGGCCACAGGAACATTCAACACACCGTGATTTATACGGCGACTAATCCGGCCAGGTTTGAAAGGCTTTGGCGATAGGACACTATGACAATCCAACAATTCTCGAAAAATGTAAACGCAGACAACATAAATGCGTTGGAATTTATGGATAGAGAAGATTTGTTGGTAATGGTTAAGGCTATGATGGGAAGCGGCATTGCCATTAACTTTCATGGCAAGCGCACCGCTCAAGAAATAGATAAAAAGGTCAGACCAAGACAGACGCTTATTAAGAAGGACTTGTCAGTAGGAACACCAGAGCAGCAGGCGCGTAATACGATTATTGAGGGAGAAAACCTTCAGGCAATGGTTACACTTTATAAGGAACGTGGTCAGGTTGATTTGATTGTTACCGATCCACCATATAACACCGGCGGCCAATTCCGTTACAATGACAAATGGGATACCGACCCGAATGATCCAGAGTTAGGCCAGCTCGTTAAGATGGAAGACGGATCACGGCACACCAAATGGATGAAGGCCATGTTGCCGCGTCTCAACATGATGTATGCTATGTTGAAGCCGAACGGCGTGCTTGCGATTTGCATTGATGATAACGAACTTTTTCATCTTGGAATGATGCTTGATGAGATATTCGGAGAGTATAATAGAATTGGCATTATTAATTGGCAGAAAGCATACTCACCGAAAAATCAGGATCGCCATATCTCGACAGCGACTGAATATGTGCTGGTTTATGCCAAGGATAAAGACATTGCCAAAACCGCGCTTCTTGAGCGTGATGAAGAGATGAACGCCCGTTATTGGAATCCAGATAATGACCTTGACGGTGTATGGAAGAAGCAGGGCGACCCATCCGCGAAAGACCCTTTAGCCGGTGCCATTTATGCTATCCAATCACCCTTCACTGGCACAATTTATTATCCTCCGCAGGGACGCCATTGGAGCCACACAAGAGCGCAAATGAGAAAGTGGCTCAAAGAATGGGCGCTTTATGATGAACGTGATATAGGCGACGGAAACGGTCAAGCTATTCTTATAACTGGCTACGACTACAAACAACCAGACTCACCAAGTAGCCAGAAAGCCTTAGCCGCCGCCCGCTACACTGCTGAATATAGGCTTAAAAAAAATAATTGGCCGAAACTACATTTCGGAGAAAACGGCACATCAGGCCCCAATCTGAAACGAAATCTGAAATTTGTAAAAAAGGGCAAGCTCGCTCTTACCTATTGGGCAGATGACGACTATGATGAGCCAATTGTCCTTGGTGCTCAATCATGGGAGCACGGCGAGTCTGGTCATAGTCAAACTGGCATCAACGAACTGGATGCAATCATCGGTCGAGGCCACGGTTTTACGACTGTCAAACCGCTTAAACTTATCAAAAAAATTATACAGCTATGGTGTCCACCTAATGGGCTTGTCCTCGACCCTTATGCCGGTTCCGGTACTACCGGTCATGCCGTGCTTGAATTGAACGCTGAAACGGGTGCGGCGCGGCGATTCATTATGATCGAACAAGGGGCACCAGAACGTGGTGACAAGTATGCACGCAGTCTTACCCAAAAACGCCTATGCAATGCCATCACCGGCGAGCGACCTACAGCTTACGGCAAGCTGAAGAAACTTGCCACCCCTTTGCAGGGTGGCTTTGAGTTTCGCATGTTGACCAAAAAAATTGACAGTAAAACAGTTTTGACCATGCGAAAGGATGAGTTAATTGACCTCGTTATTACGTCGCATTGGGAGAACGGTCGGCGTGGTGTTTGCGGCCTGATACGTATGGAACAGACAGGTTACAAATATCTTGTTGGTCGTAACGAACAAGGAGAGGGTTATTTCTTGATTTGGAACGGAAGCGACAAGGTAGGCCAGCTCGATCAAACCAGTTATGTAACCGTTGTAGCTGAAGCCAAAAGAGCAAACCTTAAACAACCCTATCATGTTTATGCAAGATACGAAATTTATCAGTCAAGAAATGTCGTCTTTTATAAGATTCCTGACAAGATTCTGGCACACCTGGGGCTGAATGAAAACAGCGACAGCTTCAATGAAGGTGAAGAGTAAACGTTGGAGCTATTCCCCTTTCAGATTGAGGCTTCAACAGCTATAGCAGATCGTTTCGCCGCCTATGCCGCCGATCCGTTGACTATAACACGAACCAAAAGCGTTCCATTTTACCAGAACTTAAATTCTATAACCGGCAGCGGAAAAACACTTATCCTTGCCGATGCTATTTCACAAATTCGCAGCCACCTTCCAGTTGAGCCAATCGTTCTATGGTTAAGCAAGGGTAAGGTTGTCGTCTGGCAGACTTTTTCTAATCTGTCATCGGGCAAATATGCTGAATTGATTAGTGGCTTTACCGTAAAGCCTTTAATGGATGCCCGCCTGAGCGATATTGAAAACACAGAATTGGGTTTGATCCTTGTTTCGACAGTCGGAAAATTCAATCAAGCGGACAAGGAAAAGGGTGATCGGAAAATCTACCAACTTGCTCTTGATGATGCTTCGCAATCTCTATGGGATATGCTCAAACAGCGGCGTAACCCCTCAGGTCAGAAACGCCCATTCATCGTTGTTTACGACGAAGGACATAACCTTACAGACCAACAACCCAAACTTTTGCTCGACTTAGGGCCGGACGCACTCATTGCTGCATCGGCAACTATGCGGATTCCGCCGGAGTTAGCACAGCAAATGAATCGCTTGCGACAAGATAAGGGATGGAAGGACGATGATTTTGTTACCTATGTCAAAAGTGGTGCCGTTGTTGATTCTGGCTTGGTTAAACAACAGATTTTGCTTGGCGGATATGTAACACCGATGGAAGTTGCAATTGATGACATGATGGACACAATGAAGCGGGTAGATGCGTCGTCCCTAACGCTTGCTCTGCCCTTTCGACCTAAGGCAGTCTATGTCTCCAATACTAATGCCGTGCATGGCGGTATGGATAACGTCCATGCGTTTTTCGAGAGTAGGCAAGCAAGGCCAATCCTTATCTGGCGGCATTTGGTGGAACATCACGGGATCAATCCTGCCGACATCGCAGTTTATTGTAATCTGAAATTCGAGAAAAAATTTCCGCCCCCTTATAGTTTCAATCTGTTCTCAGGTGGCGATAATGACTATGAGACCTTTGTTGCAGGAAACTTTAGGCATATTATCTTCAATCTTACTCTGCAAGAGGGGTGGGATGATCCTACATGTTATTTTGCCTACATTGATAAAGACATGGGATCGCGTGACCAAATTACGCAGATCATTGGCCGTGTGTTACGCCAACCGCAAGCCCAGCATTATCAAGACCCTTCACTAAACACCGCTCATTTTTTCATTCGTGCCGATGAACGTGCTGTGTTTGATGACGTATTGCGCGAGGTGCAAGCTAAAATCTCGGCTGAATCTCCTGAAATCACACTAACCGTATTCAAGGGCAACAAAGGTGCTGCTGCAAAGACCATCATACCAGCACGAAAGGAAAAAAAACTTCCAGAAGTATCAATCAATACTGATTCAGCGATGGAGCCAATCCACAAAGTGATTGTATCTATCAATGACTATCGAACAGACAAAATTAATACGGTCGGCACTGGAGGGCGTATCCAAGTTTTACAAACGGTTGGAAAATCCGGGGGTATCGTCGAAGAATGGGTGGATATAGAGCACAACAATCGTGTTACTGCCCGTTGGATATTTGTTCGTGAGGTTCAGAAAACCTACGTTAAGGCAATCAATCTTTGCGATATAGAGAATCCGAAATTTGATGCACTGATTGAATATAACAGCCCCGCCGCTGAACATATTCGTGAGGCGGCGCGCAAAATAGTTACGGCTTATATAGACAATTCCAACATCACAAACTGTTTTGCTGATCCGCTTATAGTTCCAAGCGTAACAGCCGATCCTACAGACATTGTCACCTTTACTTCCTCAATACATGAGGGATACAGCGGTTTTAACAGTCTTGAACTTGAATTTGCCAAAGCACTCGATAAGACGCAAAGAGTTTGGTTTCGGAATCCTTCTCGTGGATTATTCGAGATTCCCTTACTGGCTCATGGGGGTACAAAAAATTTTAATCCTGATTTTATCGTGTGGGCAGATAAAGGCATTGTCGCCATTGACACAAAGGGCGATCACCTCATTTTTGAAGACTCGGGGCGTAAGCTATTTTCTATCGACAAAATAGGTACTGGCCCTGATTTAGCGATCCATCTTGTGACTCGCGGCATGTGGAATGAACAACGTGAAAAGACCGGGGCGGAAGGATTCACCGTTTGGTCAATTCGCAACGGACGCCCTCACCCGAAACCTGTTGCCACAATGGCCGATGCTGTTACCATTTGCTTGCGGCAGAAATAAAACACCGATTTCCCCTAAATGTTTAATTTTACCCATTTATGGTCGAAACTGTTTGCTTTAATTAAGTTCGGGGAAAATCGTATCCTGAGTTCTGTTTGCAATATAATCATAATAATCAGTTAAAAGACCAACATAATAATTTGGTCCCCAATTAAGCTCATTGTAGAGATATTCTGCATGTTTATCCATATGAATTGCTGTATTTAGTCCTATCATCGGAGTTGAATTTATAACACATAAGATAATTTTGATTTCTGCATCAACAGCATCCAATTGTTTTTTCTTTTTATTCGCTTTCTCTATGTAATCACGCCC
>JADFXO010000305.1 GCA_015233485.1 Nitrospirota bacterium | reverse complement strand
GAATAGTGATGTATACTGTCCATTTGGTTGGGAAACGAAATTGTTAAAGGCGTTGGCGTCATTTGATATTGTTGGCCCCTCTTCTGGAAGGGTTTGTGGAAGGCAACAGATAGAAGAAGCGGAGAAGCATAAAAAGGATTGGACTGCCGAAGATGTTGAGGCTTTTTCAATTAGAAATGCTAACAAGTTTGGAATGACAATGGAGTGCATAAAGACTGTTGGTGGGTTTTGTTTTTTACTAAAGAAGAAGGTTATTGATAGAATAGGATATTTTGATGAGAGATTCGGGCTTGGAAGTTACGAGGAAACCGACTACTGTGTTCGTGCTCGAAAGGTTGGCTTCATTTGTGGGTGGGTGAAAGGGTGCTATGTGCATCATTATGGACATGCCAGCTTTTGTAGAGTGAATAATTCCAAAGCTCTCTGGGAGAAAAATAGAGAACTTTTTAAAAAAATTCACAAGATGTCTGAAGGGGATGTGATTAGTCTTTATGAGTGAAGCTATAAAATGCAAGCATAGAATTCAGCACCTTCTTGTTGGGAAGAGTGTCTTGGACATAGGAACCGACGATGACAAGGTGTGCCCGTGGGCTATTGGAGTAGATTTGAGTAGGGTTACCGAACAGGTTAACCTTGTTGGAAATGCAACTAATCTTTATTGGTTCAGGGACGGAGTTTTCGATGTTGTATTCAGTTCGCATACCCTTGAAGATATAGATGATACAGATAAGACTCTACGGGAATGGCTTAGGGTTTTGAAGAGTGGCGGACACCTGATTTTGTATTTACCTCACAAGGATTTTTACCCCAATATTGGACAGCCGTATGCGAATGCTGGGCATAAGCATGATTTCTACCCAGAGGATATAATGAATGTGATTGATAAAATTGGTGTGGTTCAAATGATTTATTCTAATGTTTACTGTGAGAAATTTATTTACGAATTAAGAAGTGGGCAAGAGTATTCTTTTGAACAGGTTTACCGAAAGATATAGTGGGGCAAAATGAGGATACTCGTTCATTTGAGAGTTGGAATAGGTGATGCTGTTGTTTGGATGCCAAAGTTCAAAGGGTTGTTTCAATTTCATGGAGAAGACGAGATTTATTTTGTAGTTAATTCACGCCCTGATTTTCAGTTGATTTTGAAAATATTTTTGTTGAATCCAGATTTCGCCGCTTATTTTGAAAAGTATCCTGAAAGAGTTGTGAGAATTCCGTACCATTCGCCGGTAGACTTCGGCAGGGTGAGGTGCTTGGTTCCCCCATGTGATATGTTTTTTGATTTTGATGTTTATTCCGAAGGACAATGGACTTTGCCGGTTGATATGGTTTACCCATTTCTCGGGTATGACATGTACCCAGTTGAAATGATTAAAAACAGAACTGGAGATGTTCTTATACATCCTTACGGTTTTTATATAAGGGATACATGGACAGTTGAAAAATGGGAAGAACTGGCAGACAGATTTGTTAGAGCTGGATTCCCGGTAAAGTTCCTTGGTGATTACAAAAACAGTATTTATCCGATTGACGACTTAATAGGTATAGTACGTAATGCGCGTTTGTGGATAGGTATTGATACCGGAACAAGAAACCTTGCTATGGTTCATGGTGTTCCAGTTATTGAGCTTGGAACGCCGGGAAAGGGATTTCCGAACCACGACATTTTTCACCCGAAACAGTATCGTATGAACAGTAAGTACCACGAGGATATTGACAAGGTTACACCGGTACAAATTTTTAATGAGGGGATGAAATGGCTCATTGCACCTTTGGTATGATAGTAAAAAATGGTATGCCTTGGGTAAAATATTCCCTTGAGGCGGTTCGTTATATTGCTCACCAGATCGTCGTAGTTGATGGTGGTTCTACGGATGGAACCGTTGACACTATAAAGGGTATGGGTATCCCAACGCTTGAGATTGTTCAAGGGGAATGGTCTGACAAGACAGTTCAATGTAACGAGTATATGAAAAGGGCAACGGGGGATTGGGTATGGCAATTAGACGCGGACGAAGTATATAAAGAACCGGAGCTTGAAAACGCTATAAAATTTCTCGACAACGCAAAAAAAGATGTTTATTGTGTTGGTATAATAAACTTTTTCCGAAATACGAGCCATATTGCTTTTGGAGGAATGTGGGATACACCGCCTGTTAGAGTTTTCAGAAGAAAAGATGGTGATCTTTATTGTAGTCATAGGCCCCCGAAAGTATTAAAAATTGGCGGTTGCATTATGGCATCGAATGGTGAGTGTATTCCTTATATTTCGATTTATCATTACAGTCATGTTGGTGTAGACCAAGTGCGCAGAAAAGCTGAGTATTATGCGCAAAACATGAAAGATCACCCGATATACTCTCGTTATGTTGATTGGTTTAACAATGTGTATTTGAACAAGGAAGTCAAGAAGGATTTGCATATAACTGGCGGTGGAGACTTGTCTATTTTTTCAGGAAGGCATCCTGAAATGATAGAGGATGCACTCAAAAGAGGAGAGCTTGATGAATATATCACTTAACATGGGCTGTGGTGGTTTAAGGTTTATATCTACTCCTGAAACGGCGTGGATAAATATTGACGCTCGTAGAGATGTAGGGGCCGACAAGGTAGCTGATTTCAAGAACCTTGATTATAGCAATGGAAGCATAGCAAGGATCGTTTGTATTCATGCGTTAGAACATTTACCACGGCAGGATGCAGAAATGGCTTTAAAGGAATGGTATCGTATTTTGAGAGTTGGCGGAGAACTGGTTATAGAAGTTCCCAATTTTGATTTAACTGTTAAGGAGTATCTTGAAGGGGACGATGCAAAGAAAGATGTCAGGATAACGAATATTTATGGGTTGCAGAGGTTTTCCGGAGATCAGCACTGTTGGGGATATAATTTCAAGAGGCTGAAAAAACTTTTGGAGAGTATTGGTTTTAGAAATGTTATTGAGATTTTCGATTACTCGTATCATGTGCAGGAAGAACCGTGTTTGCGGGTAAGGTGCGAAAAATGAAATCAATTGTACGTTATTCTGATGCTTTTGTAGTTAACATTGAGCCGACTAACGCTTGTAATCTTAGGTGTGTTCACTGCGGAGATGATAAAAAGCGTAAAATTGGTTTCATAACACCTGAGCTTTTTGAAAAAGTATCAATTCAGTGCAGAGGTAAAGAGATAAGGCCGTTTATGTCAGGTGAGCCTTTAATGCACAAAGGCATATTTGATCTGATTAAGATAGCAACTAAGTATTCCAGTAGAGTTGTTTTGCATACTAATGCTACTCTTCTTGACGAGAAAAAGGCCAATGCTCTTGTGGAATCAGGCATTCAATTTGTGTCCATTTCGTTTGATGGTTTGACTAAAGAGGAATACGAGGGGAATAGAAAGGGAGCAAATTTTGAGAGTGTTTCCGAAAACATTTCCAGATTTTTGAAGATCAACAACAAAAAGGTTCATGTTACGGTGCAGAGGATAATTAAAAAGGGAGAACCCGCTATTGGTGTTGAAAAACTTTTTGATGGTGCAAATGTCTATTCCGTTATAGTTAGGCATAGTTGGGATGTTCGAGGAAGAGTTGAAGGATGCAAGTCGCATACGAATTATGACAGATACTGCTTTTTCCCGTGGAATTATATTCCTGTTCTTTGGAATGGCGATGTGTGTTTGTGCTGTGCAGATTTGAACGGTAAATGCATTATCGGAGATATAAACAAGGATTCTTTGGAAAAAATATGGAACGGCCCACAAATGGTTTCAATAAGGGATAGGATGATAAGAGGTATACCGATACCTGAAATATGTTCGGGGTGTGAAAGATATAATCCATGATACCGAATATTTTGTGGCAGACTTACCGGGACAAATTCGAGGATTTGCCAAAGGAAATTGTTGAACTTGTACACAGATGGAAAGAGCTAAATTCTTCTTGGCAGTACAGATATTTTGATGATAAAATGTGCGAAGATTTTATTAGCTCTGAATACGAAGACGAATGGGTTGAACTTTATTTGGGTTTACCTCTTGGAGCTATGAGAGCCGATCTGTGGAGGTATCTCGCCATTTTTCGATATGGTGGTGTCTATGCCGACATTGACACCTTTTGCGAGGTTCCGCTTGATAATTGGGTGAACAAAGATTTTGGTATAATAGTTTCAGCGCAGGACATTGTTCATTTTTCCCAGTGGATTTTCGCTGCAAAGTCTAACCACCCATTTTTGGGAGAGGTGATTTTACAGGTAAAGAGACGTCTTGAAAGTCCTGATTATAATAGTCCTGATTTTGTTGATAGGTTGACTGGTGTTGAAGTATGGACGGACTCGATTAAAAATGGAATTGGGTGTAATCGAAAACAGAGAATAAATATAATTGAGAACATTGATTATTATAACAGGTTGAAAAGTGCAAGGGAACACAAATTTTTGTGTCTTCCCTCTATGGTAGGACTGGTTAAGCATTTATATGCGAGTCAGAACTGGAAGTACGATGGGTATGTCAGTTGGACAAAAGCTAAGGAAAAGGTTCGGAAATGAAAATAGAATACCTTTATTGCAACAGGGTAATTTGTGGATATAACCGTGCTGCTTCCGAATATATCAGAATTCTTGGAGAAATGGGTCATACCGTAAGCACCGTTTTTGGACAGACAAAACCAGATGTCAGGATAATTCACGATATACCGTACAATGTGGACGAAAAACTTTTTGATGACTGTGTTCCAGTTATTTACTTTTATGCTTGGGAGCTTTCCGAGTTACCTGAAATGTATGTAGAGACGATGAAAAAGGCAAAGTTCTGTGTCACGTTTTCAGAATTTCAGGAAAAGATTTACAGAAAAAAGGTTGGAAAGAACATAGAGTGCATACCGCATTTTGTTGATTATCCTCAAGTGAGAAAAACAGAGAAGAGAGAAGTTTTTACGTTTCTTTCGATATTAAGATGGGATGAGCG
>JADFXO010000304.1 GCA_015233485.1 Nitrospirota bacterium | reverse complement strand
CGCTGTTCTGACAAGATGGTTTTGAGGGAGGGGTCAAAGAATATCGCCATCGGTGTCTTAGGGCGTGTGGGGTTCAATTAAATAATGTATGCGGCGTCAACAAAATTGCCTTCCCTCTTCTCTTGATAAGTTTTTCTATTTCAGATTTTATATGCTCATCCTTGTGTCAGCATAGATTTTTTCAGCTATAGCAATGGGTTGAGTGTAATCATTGCCGTGCTTGATAAAACCGTATAGAATATATGTTGCTCTATTTTCGTCTCTAATAAACAATATACGTATTCTTCCATTCTCAGCATATGCGGTTCCACCTCTTATTTCTTTCATATTAGAATATTTTGAACCACTAAGTGTATCGATATGAGGGCGGCCTAATTCGAAATTATTATCACAACACAGTTTAATTTTTCGTCTTATTCTGATTTTGTTCTCTTTATTTATATTATTGTACCAGTCAATAAAATTATCTGAGAAAATAGCATCACTACACATATCTTCGATCTTTCCTTCCAATGCTTTCAATATGGCAGTGCAATGTTCAGGTTTTGAAATATTATAAATCTCGTGTTTAACTATTTTATTGTTAGCGTCTTCATTACAACAAAACACTATTGTATATTTATCCCATTTATCGCTTGTTGCAAGACTTAACATAACAGAATTATCCAAACACATGACAAGAGTTAATATATCAAAATTATTACCATATGGAGCATCACATAAAAAAGGGGACAGGTTGCTTAATTCATAAAACAGATATTCTTTTATGTGATCAAAACACGGAGCTTGATCTTCTATTTCATTTATAAAACCTAACAAATCTATTTCATTATCGGTTCTCAGTTTATTAATATAATCATCGTAAGTAAAAGCGTCAGCTAATGTACACCTATAGATAGAGTCTCCATCATAATATAAATAAAATCTGTCATTATTTTGTTTAAGGCAAAGTATTCCCTGAAAGGCGTCGGAAAGCAGATCATATGCTTTTTGCTGATCGGGCGCAGGAAGGCTTAGATTATTAAAAACAAGCTGCCAGTCCATGTCGTTTTACCTTTTGGCTAAAATTGCCTTGTTATGCATTGTTTGATCAAAAAACCCCTCTGGCCAGTATTCCAATTTACCATTTGAATAAAGTTTTGGTGTTACTACTTCTGTGATTCCCTTATTCATGGTAAAATAATGAAATGTAGTGTCATCCGCAGACAGCTTGCCTTCCTTAACGGCAATACGTATTCCGTCCATTACATAATCGCTGTGAGTTTCCACAATTATCTGAACCCCCAAGCTGGCAGCTATGGCAATCAACTTTCCCATTGAAGTCTGGCCTTTAGGATGTAAATGAGCCTCAGGGTTTTCAATTAAAAGTAGAGAACCACGTTCGGTTTTCTTTTTATTTTCCTCCTCATCCTCCCATGTAGATGCCATACCAAGAATGGCGGCAATAACCGGAAGGGTATAGCTTATGCCAAAACCAACATTTGTAGGTCTATACCCATTTATTGTTGCGAATGACGTATCTATTATTGAATCTCCCCCAAATTTAAACTCTACGTTTGGTGAGATTTCCTCAAGCCATCCCCGTATGTTGAAAAGCAAGGTATCCCCTTCGGATTTAGGATGTTTAAGTTTATCAGGTACAATTGCAGTTTCGTGTCTGGCAATATAATCAATTACGTACTCGCCATTTTCACCAACGCAGGTTAAATCGCCCATAAATGTATACATAGGTAAAGAAACACGAGGTCCCCAACGGTCAGCGCTGATATAGCACATGTATGGCATCCCCAATAATTGGTTTATATGCGGGCTAATTGGTGATATAGAAGGCCGGTCTTGCTGAATATTATTTATCTGCAGTGCAACCTTTTCAATATTATGAAATGAATATTCAAATGCGATTGTATCAGAATCAGTCATGCCGACGCTTTTATTTCTTAATTCTTTTATTGGGCCGTGGCGTTCAAGTGTAACATCTCTAATTGCAGCCCATCTCCATAGCATTCGCACGGCTTGAAAAACCGAGCTTTTCCCAGTATTATTAAGACCTGTAAGAAGAGTCATGTTGGATATGCCAAGTTCAATCTCAGAAAATGATTTAAAATTCTTCAACTTAATCTTGTTCAACATAATTTTGCCCCTCCATCTAACATGTATATGTTCTTAGCAAGTCTTTAAATAGATGATATCTTTCCTGAACTTGTGTGTATAACGAGCCATATCGGGATATAAAATTTGGAAACCACGGGGTATCCAATATGCTGCGGTAGTCTTCAAGAAAGGAATCTTTCTTATTGATAAGCATATCAAATTGAGTATTATCTAAATCGGCAAGGACGTTCCCCCATACTTCAAATAGTGTTTTATTTATAGGAGATTGTCTTCTTTCTTTGTATGATTTTCTGAAAGTATGTTCACCAAATAGTTTGAAAGCCCTCGTCATTCCATCTAAAAATCGTTTCCTTAAGATATTTATATCTTTACAAATAATTTGTGGTATTGGACGGACTGGACGATCTTTAAATATTGCTTTAAGGTCTTTTTCATTTAATTCCGGCATTATATTTATAATTCTCATCGTATCGCATAAAAACTCATCCATGTTATGTTTCTTTGAATAATTTTCATAATTGTGAACCGAAAATGCCAGAAAACGTAACACGAGTTCTCTTGCAGCCATCCGGCTGTCATCCACACCGCCACCCGTAGATTCTTTGAATTCACTTGATGTAACTAACTCTGACATAAGTTTCGATGATTTTCCTTCGTATAGGGCATGTCTTATCTCCTGTGCCGTGAGGGGCATTCCTCCTGTGTTTATGCGCTTGAATATATTCCTTTTAACATCCTCAGGCGTTCCGGGATTTATTTGTGTAAACCTAAACTCAGTATCAAGGATGTTATCCTGAAGTTTGCCAGGTAAATCCTTGAATATTTTTTTATTACATCTATCGCCTAAAAACTCAAGATCTTCAAGTAGGAATCCTTCACCGCGTTTACTATCATCTCTTGTCTCCATAAATTCATTTCCAAGCACGAACTCTTTGATTGTCGATATCCTTTGTAAGCCGTCAACTACATCCCAATTTTCTTTTCTATCAGCTGATACATAAAATGTCGGCAGCGGGATTTTTAACATTAAGGATTCTATCAGTCTGCTCTGACGGGTTCTATCCCAAACCTCATTTCGCTGGAATGGTGTGGCAAGCCTTATCGTGCCTTTGATTAATCGTCGAATTAAATTATCCACTGATACGAGCCTGGCCTCTATAGAAATACTTTCTGGATCAAATGGTTCTTTTATTTCAACGTCTTCATCCGCTTCAACACCGGTTAATTTCCCGTCCGCGCCAAGTTCCTGCTTCACAGAATCATCCAGTTCGTAAGCCTTTGTTTGACTCATAACGCCATCCTCACTTTATAGCTGATGAGCTTACATTAAAGCTCGTTAATACCCGTACTCTCCATGTCTTATAAGCATACTACTTATATTTTATACAGGTCAAGGCGTTTTTGTAATGGACTTCCCCCATTTTTTACCTATTATTTTTGCTCCGCCACTTCCCCCTTCCGCTTTTCCCTTGTTTTTCTTTTGCTTAGCTTCCGTTGAGTTTGCCCTTGCGGTATTGGGTTTGTCTGCAAATTGGTTATGACGCTGTAGGCATGCACCATGTTATCGTATGACAGTTTTTAAGTATGAGGAGACTATGGCGGCGGTCGCGGCGTTGCCTTTGTCGTTCCAGTGCCCGTCGAAGTGCCAATAACCCATGTTAAACTCATTTTTATAATTGTTGAGGTCAATAGTGTGTGCAACTGCGGGAAGCCGCGCCGACAGCTCATTTGCCAACGCGTGGATGGTGCTGAGTTTTTCACGAAAATCGATCATCGGCAGCCAGAAATGGTAATGCTCTTCGTCAAGGGATGATGCCTCAGGGATGAGCACAAACGTAAGGCCGGCATTTCTTCTGCCGGCCTCGGCCTGCAGTTCCTTAAATAGCAAGATGTAGTTGTCGATAGCCTGTGTGACGGCCTGCGCCGAGGGTTGCTCAAAACGGGCCGGGACGTTGTAAACATATTTCTCTATGGCTGGAAATGATAGATATGTCATGTCAGGCTCTTGAAGGAATTCTTCAAGGAATCCTCCGCCTAAGTGGGTGAGCTTATTGACAATATCTTCTGGATTTGCTTTATTATTTTTTGCAACGATCTCTGCCATATATCGAAGCCGCCTTTCTTTTGGCAGTGAATAGCCTGCTGTGTATCTCCGGTAATCTTCCTTCGCCGCGCCTTTGGCCTTAAGAGATGGAGCGGCGCCGATAAAAAACCTGTCCTGCCAGAGTTGGCACAAGGCGGCTAATAGCTTTGGAAAGCGACTCTCAAGCGGGAATGGCCTGCCGTGTGATTTATTGCTGTGTGCGGCGACGGCAAGATATATGAAATTCAGTTCATTTATCGGCATGTTAAACGGTTTTAGGGCGTTTAGCAGTTCTCCTTTGCTTGAAAACAGGACATTGTCGTTTTTCAGGCGAATCAACTCACGCAATATCTTCCTGTCTGTCCGGCCAGCCATGTATAATATCGCATGGTCTGAGACATAAAATGGCGCGTGTTTGTATGGCGTGTATTTGTAGTCAATATCGAGGTCGTTAGCAAGGCAAATAAAAATTACTATATGCTCAGGGTTGTAGTCAAAGGCAAACTCGTGGAATCTGAAACGATAGTCCACCGGGTCTGTATCATCTTGTGAAAGGTTTATGATTTCGATGTCCTTGTTAACGGGTTTTAGTCTTTCCTCGACGAGCCAGGCGGCGTTATGGGTTGAGCGCACCTGAAGGAAAGAATCTCCGATAAAGACAATCCGCCGCTTGCCAACCTCTTCTGGCAGGTGCTCTTTGTCCGGCCAACCTAATGAATTAAACGTCTCACGATGAACTGCCCCGCGAAAATGCGTAT
>JADFXO010000303.1 GCA_015233485.1 Nitrospirota bacterium | reverse complement strand
CTTATCCTTATTTTTACAATCCACCTTGTTACAGACCTCATGTATTAACAAGTTCTCATAAAGCCCCTTACACATCGACACTTTACGAACAGATTCAATTATATCGCTTTTTGCGGCGCCGCCGGTACCGCCTTTTTCGTTAACGCCGCCGTAGCGACTTTCCCGGCCTTATGATAGAGACGAGCATTACCAGGAGGTACGTTTACGGTAATCTTGGAGCGCACGTTATCGGTTACCTGGGAAAGCCCAGGGAATCACAATTGGAAAACGACGATTACGATGACATAACTCCCGAAACTTTCATAGGCCAGTGGGGCAGCGAGTATGTCTATGATAAGACGCTTCGCGGAACGGCCGGAAAACAGATAATAGAGGTGGATGCACTGGGAAGGCAGCTTAAGGTCTTGGATTACGTACAGCCGCAAACCGGCAAAGACGTGTCTCTGAGCATAGATATAAATCTGCAAAAGGTTGCAGAGGAATCTTTTGGAGATAAGTCAGGCTCTCTCGTGGCCATCAGCCCGGCCACCGGCGAAGTGCTGGCTTTAGTCAGCCGTCCATCCTTTGACCCGAACGATTTCGTTATGGGTATAGACTCGGAAAAATGGGCTATACTTAACAAGGACAAAAAATATCCCCTGCTAAACAGGGCATTGCAGAGTGCCTATCCCCCTGGTTCCATCTTCAAACCTCTCGTGGCGATAGCCGGTCTCGAAGAGGGTGTTATCTCTCCGGAAACGAACGTCTTTTGCAATGGTGAGATGGAGTACGGAAGATGGTCATTCGGATGCTGGAAACATCACGGCCGCGTACAGTTGCACAGGGCCATCGTCGAGTCTTGCGACATCTTCTTCTATGAGGTAGGGAAGCGCCTGGGTATAGACAGGATAGCGAAATACGCCAGGATGTTCGGTTTGGGTAAGGCAACCGGACTGGGTATATCCGGCTCTCAGGAAAGAGACGGAACCATACCCTCTACGAAATGGAAGTTCAAACGTTTTAGGAAATCATGGTTTCTGGGAGAAACTTTCAACTCTGCCATCGGACAGGGATACGTCGCCATAACTCCCATAGAAGCGGCTATTATGGCCTCCCTGATCGGCAACGAAGGGAAAAAGATCAAGGTTACACTCTTAAAAGATGGTGGCAAAAATGATGGTACCGCGACAGACGCCAACGGGAAAGACGGTACGAATGCTAAAGTGGAACAACTTAAAGTCAGCCGTCAGACCCTGGATATTGTAAAACAAGGCCTCTATGGTGTAGTTAACGAAAGGGGCGGTACAGGCGGCGCTGCAAAAAGCAATATCGTCGAAATTTCAGGAAAGACCGGTACCGCCCAGGTTATAAAGGGCAGGATAAAGACCGAGAAGTTAAAGGAAGAGCTAAGGGATCACGCGTGGTTTATCGCCTATGCACCCCCGAAGGATCCCACAATAGCCGTTGCCGTGCTGGTGGAACATGGGGGGCATGGCGGAAGCGCTGCGGCACCGATAGCTAAAAACGTTATAGAAGCATTTTTTAAAAGTAAAGCTAATTCCATTCAACACTAAATTCTTATGCACTTCATTCAAATAAACAGGAAATTTCTCAAACAGTTCGACTGGTATACTCTTCTAATCTTGCTGATGATAAGCCTTGCCGGTGTGATGTCAATCTATAGCGCCACCAGGCCGGTGATGTCGAATATTCAACCTACTTATTACCTGAAGCAGCTTTTGTGGATGTGTGTAGGCATATGCGCACTGGTTGTCGTAGTAATTTACGATTATTCGTGGTTGAAGAAATTTGGCTACATACTGTACGCATTTGGCTTGTTTATGCTGGTGTTAGTTTTAGTGGTCGGCAGAAGCGGGATGGGTGCACAGAGGTGGCTGGATTTAGGTATTATAAGGTTTCAGCCCTCCGATCTTTTCAGGATTATTCTAATAGTGGCGTTGTCTAAATATTTGAGCGTAATAAAAAATCAGTTGAATAAGTGGCAGTTTCTGTTTTCTCTGGGAGCATTTGGTTTATTGCCGGCGATGCTTATCATAAAGCAACCTCATCTTGGTACCGGTTTGATAGTGCTTGCAACGTATTTTTTCCTGGTGATTGCTAAAAAGATAGAAAGGAAAATATTGATTACACTATTAATATTGAGTGTGCTTGTGCTGCCTCTTTTGGGCAAGACTCTGTGGAAACATCTGAAGGACTATCAGAAAAACCGTATAGTCGCCTTTATTGACCCAGACAGGGATCCAAAGGGTATAGGGTATCAAATTGAGCAATCGAAGATAACGATAGGTTCAGGAATGTTGTTCGGGCGTGGATATCTGAAGGGAACACAGGGACCTTTGAGGTTTTTACCTGAAAAACATACGGATTTTATATTCTCGGTATATGCAGAGGAGTGGGGTTTTGCAGGCAGCATGGTAATATTCGCTTTTTACATGTTGCTGTTTGTAAGAGGACTGGATACAGCGTTAAAAGCCAAGGATGACTTTGGCAGATTAATGGCTCTCGGTATAACCTTTATGCTGTTTTTGTATTTCATCATAAATCTTGGTATGGTAATCGGCATGATGCCCGTGGTGGGAGTCCCCATCCCGTTTATGAGCTACGGCGGTTCGGCAATGATAGCCAACTATATGGCGGTTGGCATATTGATAAATATCCGGATGCGGCGCCTAGTGATGCTGTATTGACAGGTTCTGTGCCAGGAAATTGACTGAAAATTGTAAGATATGCGAATAAAAGATGGAATAATGCTTGCCATGCTATTATGGATTTGGTATAATAAGAGGCTATTGTAGTTGTTATTTCTATTGAAATAGAGAATAAAAGGGTTAAGTAAGGCGGCGTAGCTCAGGCGGTCAGAGCATGCGGCTCATATCCGCAGTGTCCGGGGTTCGAGTCCCTGCGCCGCCACCTTTTAAAACAAGGGGTTGCAGACTTTGAAAAAGATTCATTTTGGGTTCAGTGACACGCTCGTGACACGATTTTTCAATTTCGTCAAGAATATTTACAGCTTTTACCTTTCTTTCCTTCAATGAATACAAATATTTCTTTGTTGTGTTGAGATTCGTATGTCCCAACAACTCACTAACGGTTACTATATCCGGTTTATAAGTTTCTGTTCCCATGCCTATACAAGAAGCGAAGTAGTCCCGAAGGTCTTTGGCCGTTATTTTTATACCCGTTTTATCCTTTATTTTTTGAAACATTTTATCTCTACGAAGAATACGGCTACCGTCTTTATGACCAAATATATACTTATCCTTATTTTTACAATCCACCTTGTTACAGACCTCATGTATTAACAAGTTCTCATAAAGCCCCTTACACATCGACACTTTACGAACAGATTCAATAGTTTTCGTACCCCTGACAACAATCTCCATATTCTGATAATCAACATCTTTCCATTTTGACGTTAGAGCCTCAGTTAACCTCATACCAGTATATTTAAGGAACCTGAAGAAAAATAGTTCTTCACTTTCCAAAGCTGATTCGCACTTCTCTATATCTTTACTTGTAAACCCCGGCTTTATGACCTTTTCCGGCTTTATTCTTTTCTTGTTTACCTTCGACACAGGGTTATACGTGATATAGTCTTCTCTTATAGCCCAGTTAAACAAAGCGTTAATATCGGTAATATAGTGTTTAATCGTATTTTTCGTAATATTTCTCAAGACTTGACTGTCTATGAACGATTCTACATCTTTATGCGTTATCTCGCTCAAAATTTTTCCAGGAGTAAAGAAGGGTATAACAAACGCTTTATAGTTCGCTTCTAACGCCTTTAACCTCCAATCTGACTTTTCCATACGTACAGAATACTCCATGAACTTCTTTACAGCGTCTTCTAAACTTATTTCTACACTATCGCTACTATGATTTTTCAAGCCCATACCCTCTATAAAGTCCAACATAGCCTTTTTAGCTTCATTTTTTGTGTCCCACTCATGTTTTCTGTAATACTCATTACCGATTTTTACTCGATAGCCCCATTTTCCGGTGTCTTTGCGCCTACTTACAGTCATTAAACAGTGCCTCCAATAAATTTTTCATTTACACAAACTTAAAAATATGCTATCTTATAAACAGGGTTAAGAAGCATCTTACAAAGTGTTTCACACATAAGACTATTTTAATTCACACATTACGTACTTTGTCAAGGACTTTTTTTATTTTGTTTGTTCACAGGGTGTACTTATCCGCAATTAGAACTTCACAGGATAGATATTGTGACAAGAATTATTACAAATTTTACTACGAATGTTTTAGAGAGAATTAAGCTTGCCTATGAACTTCAAACCGATAGAAGCTTATGCAATCGGCTTAAAATCAAGCCAAACACGCTTAGTCAATGGAAAACACGAGATACTATAGACCTTAAAATAGTTCTTTCAGCTTGTGAAGATCTAAATTATGATTGGGTTGTTAAAGGTATCGGAAATATATTTTCAGAGCATGTCCCTAATGCACCAGAACCCAAAGATATACCTAAAGAACACATCATAACCTATATCAAAGATTACTGGACGAAAGCCGACGACGACGAAAGAAGCTGGTTTAAAGTTCAATTTATGAAAAGCTTCCCTGACTACAAGGACTGGTTAGCTTCAAATAAACTGCTTTAATTATTCATCGCCCCAATCATTCCCATAAGCTCTTTAATATTTTCGGATTTTAGTATAATATCTTTTATTTTTTCCAGATTATTAATGTCCGTAATGTTTCGTATCTTATCCATGACAATAAGCCCTTCGGTACCGAACTTAACGTTAACAGCAAGTTCAATGCCTTCTAATAAGCCTTTCTCTAAACCCTGCCTAAATCTTACATCCTTCTCTATATCCCATTCCAGTGCCATATCCTCAGCCTCCTTACATACTTCGTTCTGTAAATTTCTCAGTTGCGACAAAACTTCCACTTGCCTTATATACTTTCCACGAAGCGTCCCTTCAGGTACCAA
>JADFXO010000302.1 GCA_015233485.1 Nitrospirota bacterium | reverse complement strand
ATTCAATCCGCCTCTATGAGCTTCTTATACAATATTGGAGGCTTGGAGAGAGAAGGTTTGAGGTTGAAGAGTTACGCAAAATATTAGGCATTACAGATAGTGAGTACCCTTTATATGCCAATTTTAAGCAACGTGTTATCCTAACTGCCCAAGCGGAGTTAGCCAAGAGCACAGACCTATCTTTCACCTTCAAGGAGATAAAGACCGGCCGCAAGGTAACGGGCATAGAGTTTACCATCACGGTCAAGGCACCTGAACCCACGGAGGCCAAGACCACCACGCCGACAAAGGCACCCAAGGCTACCCCGACACCCCCGACACAGCAGATCGACTTACCGACCACCGCTCCGGAGGTGGAACCCCCCGACATACCACAGCCGGACCTAACAGCCCTGGTCAACATGCTACCACCTGAGCACCAGGGCAAGCAGACCATTATCACAGCCCTCACAGCCGCCTATAAAGCTCATGGCAAGGCATATGTAGCCTATAATATCAAGTACACTAACGCTAATTGCAAAGACAAAGGCAAGTACCGTGTTTACCTGAACAAAGCTCTGAAAGAGAATTGGGGAGAGGCGCTTAAAGAGGACGTGGAGGCCTCTAAGAAACAGGCCATAGCCAAGCAGGAGGCCAAGAAGAAAGAGGACACTGTCAGGCACGACAAAGAGCTTTACGATAGAGCCATTGAGTACATAGGCAAGCTGAAGGCAAAGGAGCGTAAGAAGCTGGAGGCGGAGGCTATGGCGACACTACCGATTGAGCAGCAGGAGAAGGTCAAGGCCGATAATTTCTATGCGTTGAAGGGGCTAAAGTGGGCTATGGAAGGGATTGTAATGGAGAGGTAGGGCAGGGTGGATAGTATAGTTCTATAATACCAAACGATATGAACGACATAGAAAAATATTACGATATACTTGGTCTTAAACCAGGGGCTACAGAGGCAGAGATAAAGCAGGCATACAAGGACTTAATATTTATTTGGCACCCTGATAGGCTTGGAGACAATCCCCGTAGACAAAAGCAGGGAGAAGAAAAGACTAAAGAAATTAACGCTGCATACAGAGAGATTGCAAAGCACCTCAAAGAGCATGAAGCCAATAAAAGCAGTGAGCAAAATACAGGCAGTCAACAAGAACGCACAGGAGAGGAAAAAAACAAACGCCACTACAATTCATATTCTGATGAATCCTCAAAGAAAAAAGACGGAGGGCTTTATAACGTCATCTTTAACGGAGAGACATTGCCAGGCTTTAACGATTTGGAAGTCAAGCAAGGTCTTTGCGATTGGCTTAAAATAGCACCAAGCAGTCTTAAAGGTAAATGGATATTTGGAAACAAAACAGTGATAATGAAGGCCGGAATTGACATTCAATATGCTGAACGATGCAAGGCTTTAATGGCTGAGATAGGGGCCGTGGGTGTTATTGCGTCTGTGGTTAAGGGAAGTGGTGAACAAGGAAGTTATAAAAGCTCAAATGGGAATGGCACTCAGGAGCCAAGAGAAGACAAAGCACAGGATCAAGGCGGTGCCAATAGCAAGTTCAAAAAAATTATACCTACAATGCCTACAATAATCGCTACTGCTATTGTTGTATTGGTAATTATATCATTAGTGAATTTAAGTAAAGATGCTAAAGGCTATTTAAAGAGTGGAAATGAATGGAAAAAGAAAGGAGACTACAACAGAGCTATTGCTGATTACACTAAAGCTATTGAGATTAATCCACGGGATGCTATTGCGTACAATAACCGTGGTATTGTATGGGGTGAAAAGGGAAACTATGACATGGCTATTGACGATTTCATCAAAGCCATTGAAATAGCTCCACAGAATGGCATGTTTTTTTTTAATCTCGGTGTTTCTTACAATAAACAAGGTTGGCCTTTCTTAGCTATTACTGATTTTAAAATAGCGGCACGTCTTGGGGATAAGGCTGCACAGGATATGTTATGGTCTGAGGGTATCACTTGGTAATTGACAAAAGGAGGTCGCATAATGGAAAATATAATGGAAGGTAATATGCCGATGCCTATGCTTAAGGCTTATGGCTACTGTAAGGAGGATTTGATGGAAAGAGAACCGATGGAGATAGAGCAAGAACCGTATTTGGAATATCTAAAATCAATAGCTACTGTGTATCCCTTTTTGGCGATTATGGGCTTGAGGGTGTTGGCTGAGGCTGTACTGAGAAAAACATGTGAAGAAAAAAAGGTAAAGCTCAGAGATAAACCAACATTAGGACTTTTGGTAAATGAGCTTCATGCAGCGGACAAAATGGGATTATCAGGCTGGAAGGATATGCAGGTCTTCTCAGAATTCTTGAACGTCGCTTCTCATGGTTACAAAATATCCCCTGATACAGCCAAGTGGGCATTGGAGGCTATCCCTGCTCTGCTGAAGACGCTATAACCCCCCTTGACAAGCACCTACCTCCCGTGCTTTAATAGATATGTCGATTGTTTCACGTTAGAGGCGTCTCCGGCCTCGCTGAAAGGCGGAAAGGAGGGACAGAAATATCAGGTTTAATAGCGCCTGGGTCTTCTCATGTCGTGAGGCATGGGACTGCTTTCTAACGTGAGCAGCGACAAGACCCAGGCTTTATACGTCTGGGAAGTCGATAACACGTTAGGAGGTGTAGCATGACTACACAGAGCACATTACCAGCCACAAGACAACCCAAAACCAAACAGTTTAGGCTTACCCAAGAGGTAATTGTCTACACAACCCACGGGAATATCTTTACAACCTCATTGGAGATTGCTAACAGGTTCGGGAAAAATCACCAACATGTCTTGAGAACAATTAGAGGGTTGGAATGTTCAAAAGACTTTTCGCTGTCCAATTTTGGACAGTCAGATTATACTGATGACCGAGGCAAACAACAACCCATGTACAACGTAACGAGGGACAGTTTTATCTTTCTTGTCACTGGCTTCACCGGTAAAGAAGCTGCAAGGTGGAAAGAAAAGTTTATAGCCGAGTTCAACCGCATGGAGCGCCTACTACGGCAACCGGCCATCAACAAGGCCGACCTCCAAACCGCCATAGCCTCTTGACAACCACTTACCTCCTATGCTATCGTAATAGTGCTAAGACGGCATTTAGTTAGTCTAAAATGGGAGATAGAAAACAGTCACAAAACAGCATATAATCAAATAGTACAGCAAATACTATGTCGGTTTCCCCCTAAATGTTTAAAAACACCCAAAACTGCTCTCTTTATGGTAATATAATATATTCTCATGTGAAAGGAGATGCCGTTATGAAAGTAGAATTAACCCCTGATGCCGCCCATTGGGTGGAGACAGAGCTTGCTGCTGGGAATTTTCCAACAGCGGAGGATGCCGTTAGATACGCGATTAACAATGCTAAAATAGCCAAAATCCGAGCCGAACTGGAAGCCGCCGAAGCGGAAGGAGGCAGCTTTACGTCAGACGAGGTAAGACGTTTTGTACGCGAGCAGCTTGACCACGCTGCTCGCGTACAAAACGTCCAATAGATGCCGCGCCTTGTTTATACGGCAGCGGCTCGACGCGACATGTTTGATATAGCTACCTATATCGAGAGCGAGAGTGCCAGCCGTGCCGTTGCCGAAAGATTTACAGACAGGCTTACCGATTATTGCGAACAAATAGCAAGATTGTCGGGTCTGATAGGTCGAGCACGACCAGAATATGGGCACAATTACCGCAGTGTTACCTATAGTAGCTATGTTATTTTCTTTCGCTATGCCGATGAAGACGGCCTACGCAGCCACTTATATGTGGTTCATATCATACACGGTGCGCGTGATCTTGATGCTTATTTTATCCAGCATGGAGACGAATCGGGTTAGCTGGAGCATTTGAAAATAAACCTAATCTAAGGCAATCGCCCCCGATCCAACAGTCGTGTCACCAGCCGCCATTTAGTCCCTGCCCTGCCTCCCATATGAGCATACCAACACAAGACCCACTACCACATAGCACCGAGCCTATGTAGTGCCGTATAACAGCCTAACGATGGTTAAGTAATGGTATCGGCGGCAAGCTAAAATAGACCCCTTGTTGGCTCTCTGGTGCGATAGTGGGCTAAACTGCACATTTAGGGGAAATCTGTCATAGGGGGAAATGACAGACCCTTAGCGTACAATCCTGTTCCATTGCTACCCAGACCCCGTACTTAAGGCGTCAACCTAAGTCGTCATGATGACGACTCAGATACCAGTTAACCACACGCACCCCCCTTGATAGCGTAGGTTGGATTAATGCTACCTCGTGTCGATAACGATTCTTCATGCGCTTTGCGCATTAACGACAACAACTGCATGTCTGTAGACGAGGTAAGTTACTAGTGACGCGCGCGCACGGGCCGTTGTTGTTGTTTTAAATGTTTTCAACATTTTAATACTTTTCGGCACTCGAAAAGCCGCACTATTGCTTGGGTTTTTGGGTCTAACTATAACAAATTTAGTGTCAACTATAACAAATTTAGTGTCAACTATAACAAATTTAGTGTCAACTATAACAAATTTAGTGTCAACTATAACACTGTTGACATTTGTGTTATATTACGATTACAATCGAGTTATGGTAAGGAAAAGGCAAGAAGATGTAATAGTGGTAAAGTCAAACGACTTAGTTGAGGCTCGTTACGATCTGACACTTACTGAGCAGCGAATTATTCTCTACATGGTATCCATGATAGAGCAACAAGATGAGGATTTTAAGACTTACAGGATAACTGTAGCTGAGTTTATGGATATAATGGGAATAGACGAGAACAACGCTTATAACCAAATTAGGCAAGTTACAAGGAGCTTAAGAGAAAAAAACTTAGATATATACAATGCAAAAGAAAACTCACTTTTGAACGTGGGTTGGCTGTCTGCTTCAAAGTATCATATAGGTAAAGGGTATGTAGAGTTACGTTTTGACCCTGGTCTTAAGCCATACTTGCTACAATTAAAAGCAAGATTTACTCAAT
>JADFXO010000301.1 GCA_015233485.1 Nitrospirota bacterium | reverse complement strand
CCACGATAGACCCCAGCATGACGCCGATAATCGAGGGTACAACCATCATGGGTATGACCGCACCGTTATTGATGTAAATCCACGCGGCTGAAGTATCGGTTATGGAAAGCAGAAACTTGCTCGAAGCCACTGCGACTTTCAGGGGTGCTCCCATGAGCAGGTTCAGCACGGGCACGTTGGCCCATCCTGCTCCTAATCCGAACATCCCGGCCATTACTCCGATGACGATAAACAGAAGGAGCCCCTGGGGAGTTCTATGTATCTTCCAGTTGATATTCTGCCCGGTGGAGACCTCATGATAAACGCCGTTAATCCTCAGGGCCGTAGAGAGTGCATCCGCCTGAGGCACGTTGGGGAATTCGGATTTCTTTGCCTTGGCGATTATAAGCACGATACCAAGAATGGTAATACCCAGGGCGGTTTGCACTACGTTTGTAGGAAGAGCCAGGCCTATCATCGCCCCGACTATGGCGCACGCCGACGCTATAAGGCCAACGGGAAGCGCCAGCCTGAGGTCCGCCATGCCTTTTTTCAATAGTCCCGGACCGGCAGCCAATGCACCGGCAAGGGCTACCAAAAGGCCGGTACCTCTGACGAAGTCCAGATGAAAAGGAAAAAAGCCGCCTACTATGGGGACATAAAGAACGCCTCCCCCAACGCCGCCAAGTACAGCCACTATTCCAAGAACGAAAGAGAGCACAAACAGGCTAAGAGGCCAAACCCACCACGAAACCGTACTTGATTTTTCAATCGGCACGGCCACGTCGGGGGGGCCGGCAAAAGCCAATGAAAAAAGACCGGTTACAATAACGGCGAGAATAGACACCAACAACAGCCTTTTAGGAAACGACATCTGTATAGTCCTCCATTTTAATAAGATTTTATCTGTGTACCTTAAATTAATGCCATTGGATTTAGTATTGCCGCAGCTTAGTATCCTTACAGCTTCGATGACTCTTTCCTACCACGACGTTTCGCTTGTAAACCTTGCATCCCTTCTGCACGGTATACTCCCATCCATAATGATAACATACTATTAATATTTATCTCATATTTATTCGTCTGAGTAATGAAAAACAGAGATATTTATATTTATTAAGGGGAGCGATAATTGTTCGACAGTTTAAAATTGCATGACTGATTGCATGACTGCTGCTTTCGCCGGAAAGGCAGCGTTGGGAGTGCCACATATTTAATGCTCCCAGTAATAAGTACCTCAACTTTCGCACATGAAAACTATGTATAAACCCGCATAGAATAAGGTTCTATGGTAGAATATATTAGTATCATATAACAAAATGCCATGTTTATAAAACGGCTCTCCGCCTTGACTGTTTTATACGAAACATTGTACTTAGAAAGGTATTTTTCTTTCATAGACTCGCGTGTTTGCTTGTTCTATACGCAATTATTTACTGCGAAAGTTGAGTAAGTAACAAATTGCAACATTTGTCTTGATATTTGCAACATTCATAATATATAATGGCGGAAGTGTGATAATTAGGGTATGATTTATGATACAGAGGTATATATTATGATACAATGGAGGGGTGTCGATGAAAGATAACTGGAATCTGTTAGTAATAGATGATGAAAAAGATATTCATGATGTAACTGAAATTGCGTTAAAACGAAAAAAATGGCGGAATAGGGGTTTAAGTATTATTCATGCATACTCAGCAGGAGAAGCGAAGAAGATACTGAAAGAGTATGAGAGAGCTTTTTTTGAAATAGCTCTCGTAGACGTTGTTATGGAAACCGATGATGCTGGCTTGGAATTATGTAAATATATAAGAGATAATCAACCTAATACATTAAGAATAATCTTACGTACAGGTCAAGCTGGTAAAGCTCCTGAAGAACAAGTAATGAATGAATACGATATCGATCACTATTTACCTAAATCAGACGCATCTCCAGACAGAATATTTTCATTAATACGCTCGTGTTTACACAGTTCTCAGGATCTATCAACTTTAAGAGCTTATGGAGATCAAATGAAAAGTTTGGTTCAAAATCTCCCATTGGCAAAGACTGAAAGTGATTTATTAATTTTGATGGATGAAGCTCTGAGGTTTTTAGATATTAAACATGCATCTAATACTTTATTCTTTTACAATATTGATGCAGATAGCATGTCCGAGTTTCAGGTTCTTAAAAACGCTGGAATAGATGTAAATCAAATACTTCAGAGACTAAAAGAATTACATGGACAGTATGAAAATTCTCAATTATGTTATGATTATAAGCAAGTAGAGACTGAGCTGGATTGGAAAATAATGTTATTTCAAACTCCGTGTCGAAAGGAAATGATACAGCTGGGTATAAATGAAAAATATCACAGGAAAGGGGCTTTTGTATTCAATTTAAACACTGGAACTAATAAAAAATATTTACGAGAATATATTCAAGACGCTTCTATATTTCTTGAGAATTGGTGTATGGCATCTGAATCTTTACGGCTGCAAAATCAAGTAGAAGAGGAAAAAATGCTTAGGGAAAAGATGTATTATGAGAGATTAGAAGGTATTGCTACTATGGTTACAGGCGTAGCTCATGAGATGAATACTCCCCTAGGAGTAGCGATGACATCTAATCAGATGATACAAACTTTGGCACAAGAGCTTCTAAATTGCAAAGACGAAGAGGAGCGACAAGATATCGTTAAAGATTTTACACATTCTTGTTCTCTTTTAGAACGAAATATTGTGCGTGCTCAAGAACTAATAAAAAGTTTTAAACAATTGTCTTCAACTCAATTAACAGATCAATATGATGATTTTGATATAGGTATAATTGTTAAGGATTGTATTGAAACTATGAGCCCTGAGTTAAACAAAAAACAAATAAAAGTACTTTTGCATTTAGAAAATGAAGATAATGAATGGAAAGGATATGCTTCACATTTATCACAAGTCATTATTAATATGTTACAGAATATGATGCGCTATGCATATAAAGGACGAGACAGCGGTGGCGCGGCAAATATTAATGTTTTTTACACGAGAGGAGATAGCTCATACATTATCGAAATAGAAGATTATGGTAACGGTATATCATCAGATATTCTCCCTTTCATTTTTGATCCATTTGTTACGACAGGTCGTAAAGATGGAGGGACAGGATTAGGTTTATCAATCTCTCATAACATCGTTACTAATATACTTGGAGGTAAGATTGAATGTAATAGTGAAATTGATAAAGGGACTAAGTTTACGATAAAACTACCAAAGGAAGTTATTAAAAAATAATGGAGGTGGTATTCATATGAGTTTAAAAGATAATTGGAATCTTTTAGTAGTAGATGATGAACCAGATATTCATGATGTAACTAGAATTGCATTGAAACGAAAAAAATGGCGTGAAAAATCAATGAATATAGTGCCATCCTTTTCAGCAAAAGAAGCAAAACAAATGCTTGGACAACACGACAGAGAATATTTTGATGTATGTTTAATAGATGTTGTAATGGAATCGGATACCGCAGGCTTAGAATTATGTAAATATATAAGAGATAATTTTCCTATTAGTTTAAGATTAATTTTACGTACAGGTCAGGCTGGTAAAGCTCCTGAAGAACAAGTAATGAATGAATATGATATCGATCACTATTTATCAAAAACAGAAGCAACTCCTGATCGAATATTCGGCTTGGTTCGATCTTGTTTAAGGGTTTCTGAAGAAATATACACTGTTTTAGCGCTTTCATCTCAACTGCAAAAATTTTCAGGAAAGATATTATCTGATCTTGACAAGTTTGACTCTTTTATTGAGCCTGTCGACCAGACAATGCATTCTTTAGAAATAAAATATAAACTAAAATCTGCATCTGCACTAATAGGTGTTTTTTCAAAGGAAGACAATAAATTGGAAAAAGTTGTAACAAATTCCCGTAAAGGTGTAGATGAAGCTCTGTTGATAAAAACATTCGAGCAAGCGATTAATGAACGTGTTCAGCCTTATAAACTTTATAGAGAAATTTCTAATATTGCGCTGAATGATAATGAATATCTTGTTATGGTTCCACTTGTGGATGAAGTAAATAGTGAGACTTCAATAGAAGTTAAGAAGGACACTAAGAAAAAGTTAAATACACAAAAGAAATATCTGTCATGGATAAGACAAGTATTCTCTACACCAGAAGAAGTAAAAGATAAATATACGTTAGCTTGTATCTTTATTCGCTCCTCAGACAAATTAGACCAGATCATTTTAGAAAAGATATTATCTGATTTGAGAATATATGGTGAAAGTTGGAAAATGACTTACTTAGCTTATCATAGCCAGAAAAAATCAAAACGACAGGAATATTTAGATGAATTGTTGCTCATTCCTGATTGATTGCCAAACACTCATTATGTGACAAAACATGACATAAAATTGCTAAACCTTTTCTAACAAGCAAGAAGGGGTCAAGCATGAAACACACTAAAGAGTTATAGGATGTTTACGGAAGGGGGTATTAGTGAGTACATATTTATGAAGACACAATATATATTAAGGGGAGCATCAAATATATGGCACTTACAATGATGCCTTTATGAGTACAATTATTCCAGAACACCTCAGGGCAAGTACTGTTATGGCATGACGCCTATAGAGTGCTTTAATAAAATAAACATCTTTCTCAAAATTAAAATGATAGTATATGATAATTCTGATACCATTCAACGGGCAGACTGAGATTGTCTTACAATCCAGGAACGGAGATATTGGGCACTGTCAGACCATATTTAGTTCAGTACAGATTACACCAAGGTCGTAACCTTTAAAGTAATAAAACTTTTTCAGAAAGGCCGGTGTCTATGTATTCCACTGATACTGGCCTTTTCAAGTCACAGTCGTATTCGGTGAGCGTTTTGTCGTTGATCCAAACTTCGTCTAACCGATGGCACCTCAAACAGTGATATATTTATCTTCGGCAACCACTATCTCACCTTGCTCAGGCTTTTAAATCCTCGCTGGAATATCT
>JADFXO010000300.1 GCA_015233485.1 Nitrospirota bacterium | reverse complement strand
CTGCGGAGAACACGGCGGCGAGGCAAAGTCGGTAGAGTTCTGCTACAACGTGGGCATGAACTATGTAAGCTGCTCACCGTACAGGGTTCCACTTGCGAGATTAGCGGCAGCGCATTCAATGTTAAAGAAAAAGGGCAGCCAAAGCACAACCACGAAGTAATAACTATTAACACACATACACAAACAGGGGGGAGAGAAATCTTCCCCTTTTTTTTATTTCAGCCACCCATAAAAAGGCGTACCGCCTGCCCCTATAACGATGTAAATTGTTAAGCCAAACTATAACCATGTGTTTAATAACGAAATAAATACTATGAAGCGTTACATTTGTGTAACATCGTGACATTTCGTGTGTGAATAATTATTTATATTTGGTATTGCATTATTAAATATATCTTTAGTATAATGTTCGGGAGTTCGCAAACAAATATAACATAGGGAGGAACAAATGGCCGATGTACGTTATGTATGCTTGTCAGATATGCACTTGGGGGATACGGGGAGCATCCTCACCGCGATCAAGCCCGGAACTGCAGCCGTTGACCCATCAGTTGACCCAACAAAGGCAGGTGAATGTTTAGTATCGCTTGTTGAGTGTTTACGCACCGTTATCAGTAAGAACAGCGACAAATCGAAAAAACCGGCGTTGATCTTAAATGGTGATACGCTGGAGATGGCGCTTTCGACTACCGACGTTGCGGCAACGGTATTTAAGCGTTTCATTGAATTGATTTTCGGTGCTGATCCGCTCTTTGGCAGAATTATCTATATCCCCGGCAATCACGACCATCACATATGGGAAACTGCGAGAGAGACTCAATATGTCGAATATATAAAAAAGGTTAATAATAACTGCAGCAATACGCTCAAGCCTCAATGGCATGGGACAAACATGCTCGACGAGAAAATAGACCCTATGGTGGAGTCTTATCTGCTGCAGAATGTTATAGCGGATTGTATAAAAAATAGTCCGGGCGCTGACAAATTCAAGATCGAAATTGCCTATCCAAATTTTGCCATAAAAAAGGACTCCAAACTTGTCGTCTTCCACCATGGCCATTTTATAGAGTCGATATATAAATTTTTTAGCACGCTCAAGAGAATAGTTTTTCCAGAGCAGCCATTTCCTACAAATGTTTGGGATTTAGAGGCGGAAAACTTTGCGTGGGTTGATTTCGTATGGAGCTCACTAGGGCAGTCGGGACAAGCCGGAGGCGATGTTGTCGAGGTTTATAAATCCATGGGTGATATAGATCGTTTTAAAGAGCGCCTCAAACCAGTAGCAGGAGAACTCCTCAAAATGCTTCACATGCCTGCCCTCTTAGAGGGAGGTATGGCTATGTTATTAAATCACCTTGTGGACGGGATAATTGACAGGATAACGTCAGAAAGAAAATTCAAAGGCGATTACAATAACAAAGACCTCAGTGCCGGCGCCCGCAAAGGTCTCATAGAATATCTTGCCATTGCGGTGCATAACCAGATAATTGCTGATATGGCTGACAACGGACACATGCCAAATGACATCAAGTTCATCTTCGGCCATACGCATACACCTTTTGTGGAAAATATGGATGTTAATGCTGACAAATATAAAGATAATCGCCCAAAGCCATATCCAGCCGGTTACCCAACCAAGTTCGATTTATACAATACAGGTGGATGGGTAGTGGACACGTTCACACCAGAGAAAACGCATGGCGGAGCAGTGGTGTTCATTGACGATGACCTTAACGCAGCCTCCGTAAAGATGTATGACGAAACCGACTATACGGTAATACCGGACAGCACTTCTCCTAACTCATTAATTGATAGGCTCAAAGGTATGGAACTATGCACGGGGTTTTCAGATATTGCCAGACACGAAGTCGAAATCCGGAGAAATGTGCTCAAGACATTAACAAGGTGAGACCCTGTCCGATGGCAGGGTAAAATAGTCGTCGATCCACATCAATAATACTATTCCTTTCACTTGGGAATATGGCTTGCGAAACCCTGAGGACACCGCCCTCAGGGTTTCGTTGAGTTTCGTCTCATGCTATAATACCGCCAAACCCATATTATGTGTTTGCCCGAAATCAATGACATTTTTCCACTTGACCAAATTAAAAGAACAAGGTTATACTACCAGTTGTTAAGTGAGGGCAGATACAATTATAGGAATGTTAAAGAATGGAAAATGGGGGCCCATAGCTCAGCTGGTAGAGCTACCGGCTCATAACCGGTTGGTCCCAGGTTCGAGTCCTGGTGGGCCCACCAGATCAGGTATTTATCTGGTCTCGCGCCCCATTGTGACGGATTTCAGGGCGGCGCGGTGCTAAAGGAGCTGACTCTCTTAAAAGAGATGCAGGCCCTTGATACGAGAATAATACGGCTTAAAACACTCATAGAGAATACCCCCGCGGCGATGAATGAATATGGCCGCTCGTATAAAGACTCCCAGGATGAAAGGCAAAAAAAGGATACAGACCTCGACAAGGCCCTCAGGCAAAAGCGCGAGTTTGAGCAAGCCGCCTCGGACAAGGCGGAAAAGGTAAAAAAACTTCGCTCAAAATCGGCGGATATAAAGACAAACAAGGAATATCAGCTTCACCTAAAGGAAGTGGAGCAGCTTGAGAAAGAAATAAGATTAATAGAAGACGACATACTAATCGTAATGGAGCAGATAGAAGAATTCGAGAAGACATCGTCGTCAGCCAATAAGAAATTCGAAAAAGAGCAGACGAAATACAATGAGGCGGTGTCGGTGGTAAAAAAAGACCAGGCCGAGGCCGAAAAGGAGCTGGACACGCTCCTAAAACAACGTGGCGAGCTGGCCAAAAACATCCCTCAAGAGGCTTACAACAAATATATGCACATCCTTGAGCGTAAAAATGCCCTTGCGGTTGTGCCCGCAAAGGCTGAATTATGCCACGGCTGTTTTTTAAATATGCCCCCTCAGCTATTCGCGGAAGTAATGAAAGGCGAAAAGATAAACACCTGCCCGCAGTGTGGAAGGATTTTATATTTCGAGCCAGAAACCCCATGAAGCGCAGCATTAAGTGGTTTCGGAGCATATTTAGATGTTTGACTTGCTGGCCCTGTTAACCAGGAAAAAGTATTGGCTCCTTCACAGTCTGGTTATAAAGAGTATACTGCGGGGATACGGAATACGGGTCGGCAGGGGATTTTATATTGAGGGGGTGCCAAAATTAAAAATCAGAGGAAACCCGGGAAATATAGTTATTGGCGACAACGTCTCAATCTATGGGGACATTGACATCAGAAACAGAGAAAATGGTAGAATTGTCATTGAAGACGGTGTTTCAATTGATAATGACAGCAGATTCGTCGCGGCAAACGATGCCGTGTTAAGGATAGGCAGAGGGACGGGCATCGGCCCGTATTGTATATTTAACTGCGGCGTGGACGTCACAATCGGGCAGGACTGCCTGATAGCCCACGCAGTTCATGTGCAGTCGTCAGAGCACGGGTTTGCAAAAGGTGAGCTGATAAAAAACCAGGGGCACACCTATGGTAAGATAACCATTGGCAATGATGTGTGGCTTGCCGCGAATGTCACCGTGATGAAGGGCGCACAGATAGGCGACGGCTGTGTAGTAGGGGCAAAGTCTCTGGTTAGAAAAGGCAGATACGAAGATAATTCTATTTTGGCCGGAACTCCGGCTCAAAAGATTTCAGAGCGCCAATAGCCGCTAAAAAAGGATACGACAAATGAAATACTGTAAGAAATGTGTATTGCCGGATTCAAGGCCGGGCATAGAGCTAAATGCAAATGGCGTGTGCAGCGCGTGTATCGGGGCACAGGAGAAACGGGACTTGATAGACTGGGAGCGGCGGGAGCGAGCGCTTGTAGAGATATTGAAGGAAAACAAGGTCGGCAATGGACAGTATGACTGCATTGTCCCGGTAAGCGGCGGTAAGGACAGCACATGGCAGGCGTATACGTTAAAAAACAAATACGCCCTGAAACCGCTGGCACTGACGTATAAATGCAAATACAGGACGCCTTTAGGCCAAAAAAATCTGGATAACCTGATAAACATAGGCGTAGACCACATTGATTTCACGGTCAGCCCGGCAATCGAGAGGAAGTTTATGCTGAAGAGCCTGGAGAAAAACGGCTCGGTTTCGCTCGTTGAACATATGGCCATGTGGGCGATTACATTGAAAATGGCCGTAAAACTGGGTATTAAGCTCGTAGTATGGGGTGAAAACCCGGGACTTGAGTACGGCGGGAACGAAAAAGACAGGGGCAATCCATACCTGAATCACGATTGGATAAAAAAATATGGCGTTACCAATGGAACGTTTGCCGCCGACTGGGCAGACGCTGACCTGACCTTGGACGAACTCTACACCTTTACGCTGCCAACCGAGGCAGAACTCTCAGATGCTCGGATAAAGTCCATATTTCTGGGCTGGTACCTTCGGTGGGACCCGCTTGAGGTGGCCGAGTTTTCGAGAAATATCGGGTTTCAGTGGGCAGACAAGCCGGTGTTCGGGTATTATCCATATGCCGATCTGGATTGTGATTTTATTGTTATTCATCATTTCTTTAAGTGGTATAAATTTGGAATTACGAGGCTTTGGGATAATCTGGCCGTCGAAATAAGAAACAACCGCCTAACCAGGGAAGAGGCTGTCAACTACATAAAAAACAACCCTGAGCCAATCCCCGAATTGCAAATAAAAAACCTCTGCTCGTTCCTGAATATAACAGAGGAGAGATTTTGGCAGATTGCGGAAAGCCACAGAAATCCTGATATCTGGCGGCGCGGCCAGGACGGCCCCCAAAAAGGCCAATGGTATTTGCCGGCCCTTGTGGAAGAATTCGGCTTTTGGCCGGGCACTTACGCGGCAGATGTGAAATGAACACAGATGAGAGGCATTTTCAAAATGAGTAAAGATGTGCTTACCCTTAAAGACTGGATTCCCGCTTACGCGGGAATGACAACAGAAAGCCGTCCTCCCCTGCCT
>JADFXO010000002.1 GCA_015233485.1 Nitrospirota bacterium | reverse complement strand
GAGCTTGTCATCGATAGAAGCATACCTTATAATAGATGGTCCGATAATACATTGCAAAATATTGGGTATAGTAGTGGAATACCTGTAAATACTTTATCTTTTAAAGAACTTTCCTTATTAGAAAATGAAGCAAAAGAAAGATCATCCTGGACAAAGGAGCTAATGATCTTTCAGAAAAATCAATACGAGCAATCGTCGAGATCTCTAAAATACTATTTTAATTATTTAAAAAGAGATAAATATAACGGTAAATTTCTTTCGATTCTGCCTGCGGACAAGATCAGAGATATTTTTTTTAAGGACAATAAGTTCGATAAAGGAACCGATGTCGTGACTATCAATAAAGCAGGGTTTGGTTTTAAACATATAAATGTCTTATTTTCTCTCCCCAATATCTATCGTTATAGAACAATTTCTCGCCTTTTTCGGTTATGTGAATATTATTAATGAGTGTAACCATCAACTCTGTAGTTATCTGGAAGTCAGCGAGAAGAGATTGAACGAGAAAGGAAATGTTTGAGCAATACAAGTACTTATCAGAAAGAATCGATTTTGCTTCAACACCATAAGTAAAAGCGGAAGGCAACTTTTTATCTGAGTAAAAAAGAAAATTATTTGGATGTTTTAGTTTGTTTACGACATTGATATATTCAAAGACCTTATGAATAATTTCTCTTTTGCTATCCTCGGTATGATTTGCATTATTCTGATGTATAACAAGTGAGGAATTTAGATAATCATTAAATTCCTTCTTAAATTCATCGCACCATCCTGCCGAGTATATTGTTCCTCTGAATATATTATTGCTTGTTTCAGGCATATCAGATCCCTTTATTATTATGATGGCGTAATAAATTATTATGTGTCTATATTGGATTCGTACTTGCTTATAAGTGATCTGATCTTTTTTATATCAATATTTCTATTGTTTATGTCTAAATAGTTTTTTCTTTTAAAATCGTAGTCGTTTGTGAGAACTTGACTCAATTTCCGTTCATTAGTAATTGTATCACTATTATAATAATGAAGAGAATAATCATTTATCAATAAGATTGTTTTAACTTTAGACGGATCGACATGATCATATTCTATATTATTGTTATTGATATCATTAATGGCTTTAATTTTTTTATTTGTTAACTCTAATTCGAGACCAATATCGGCGGGTAGAAAAATAGTTTCTTTTAAATTGTCTATTTTACTGAAAGCTATCCGGTAAATATCTGTAATTTCTTCCCTTTTCTCAGCAAACTCTTCTCCAAATTCTGATATAAAACAGATATCAGGTTCTAATGTTTCAATTAATTTCGCTAATCCTAACCGTCCAAGATGGTTTTTATAAAAAATATTTTTATCATATTTACCATCGTAATCTATTTCACTATCTTGAAATCCTCCTAAATGAGCAACTAATAAAATTGTTTCATCTTTAGATATGCTTTGTTTTTCTTTATATTGGTCATGTATAACTTTATACTGTTGTTCGATTTCTGGAGTCCAACTCGTATCCCCCGTATAAATAATGATTTTATTATTAATGGTTAACAGATATCCTACAGAATGTCTATCAGATATTATATCGTTATGATTTGCATCAAGAACCTTAACTTTAATGTTTGAATTAGAGTTGTTTTTGTTATTTATATTTAAGTTAAATTCATCTCCCCTTTCTATAACGTGAATATTATAGTCGACCGATGACTTTAACTCTAACATCCCAACATATTTTCTATATACACTTTCAGTAATATAAAAATTTATAATTTTCCTTCTATCTGACTTTTTAAACTCCTCGTTTCTTTCGTTTTCATTTATATCATAAGATGACTTTTGTTCTGTTCTTGCTATTTTATGCAACATAGTAGGCTCTTTCAATTTATCGTCAGTACCCTTAATTCTATCATTGTATTTATAAAGTAAAGTTAATATAGATTCAAAATCAGCAGTATGATCGTTGTGGGCATGAGAGATTAAAACAAAATCAATTTCACAAAAACTATGGCCGGATCCTTGAAAATTATCAATAAAGTTAAGGCCGGGATCGATAACTATTCCTTTTCCACCTACTTTAAGGAAATAACCGCCACCTTTACTTATATGATAATTATTTGCTATTATAGGTGTATAAGAATTCCATCTCCTTAATACTTCAAAACTATATTCGCTTTCTTCATTATCATATTTATAGTCAAGAAACGCTGAAGAAAGAGCGATGTTTCTCGCAGCATACTCATCTATATGCTGGCTATAAGTTTCGTGCAATATTTCATCAAGTGTTGATATAGAACCTGTTTCAAATGATGACTTACGTTTATTTGTTATATTTATTTTCTTTTCATAATTAATAAACAACGATTTATATTCTTCGGCATAGTAAATATTACCCTCTGCGTTGCAACATACAATAGCCTTATCAAGTTTTTTCTTAGCTTCCTCAATCTTTTTAGGATTATGTAATTGTGACATTGCATAATGGGCATTTGCTGGTGAAAGCCAGTTATCCTTTGAAATGGCAATTCTATAACATTTATCAGCTTCTTTATAATGGCCTGTGTCTCGTAAAATATTACCCAGGTTGTCCCATGGATATGCAAAGTTATCATCTATCTCTAAGCTTTTAAGTGAATGATCTATAGCTTCGTTATACTTAAATATTTTATAATAAACAATACCTAATCCATTATGTGGATATGAGAAGTTATTGTCACGTTTGACAGATTCTTTATAACAGTAAATCGCAATATTAAAAGCTTTAGCATCTCGATACATATTTCCTAAAGCATTAAACGCATACGATGAGAACTCTCTTATGCCTTTCAGTCTTTTAAAAAATTCCAAGGCAAGCTCAGTATCTCTTAATTTGTGAAATATTACACCTAAACCGTATAGTGAAAGAGGGAATTTCTCGTCAATAATAAGAGATGCCTTAAAATGCTTTTTAGCAGTGTTAATTTCACCATTTATCCAGTTAATATATCCGTTAAAACAGTTCTCATATTTTTTAGACAAACCATTGTCTTGTGAAGTTGTTAAAAGTTCTTTAAAAAATAGATTCTTGGCATCTCTATTATTTGTTATCTTATACTTATTGATAAATTCTTGTTGTATAGATTGCTCTAATTCTGTACTCAATATTGACTCCTATAAGAATTTTAATTAATATCATTTAAAAATATTGTACGCTTGTTTTGTCCATTAAATCAAATAATAACACAAACTCGCCTTTTGAGCCATATTTACTTTTAATATCTACCATGAATTTAAGATCGAGATATTGTCTCTCCATATAGCAATAAGAACATTTCCCTTTAATCATAGACTGGACTCTGAGGTAATTATCATAATTCCATATTCCGGCATAACTACCCTTTACAATATCATTACTATACGAAAGTAGATTGTTATCCTGTACTTCGGATGCTCTGCATGGTGAGAGCTTGGCTTTTAAAGGATCCACTTCAGAAGGTACTAGTGCGGGTGAAAAAAGTGCAACATAACAACCATTTCTTTGTCCATGTCTGCTTGTAACATCTAAATAATAGTTATCTCCTGAGAGATCTTTATAAGGTATTTTAGGAAGTCTTATTTTAATCTTACTTTTAGAAACAATTTCATTTATTTCATTAAAATTACGGTCTGTGAGATCCCTCTGCTTTTCATCTATGTCAATATTCCATTTTGACAAGTTGGGAGCCACAGGAGTAAAATGCAGAAAATCTATTCCTATTTCAACCATCTTTTTTGAAAAATTATAAAAATGTCCGGCGTTTAAGGGGTGTACCAATGAATTGATGCCGATTATCAAATCTTCGGTTCTTCGATTTTTTTCCCTTAAATCAATTATCATCTCTATATTAGAAATAACTTTGTTGATATCGGTATCTTTATTTGCTGGGTTATCGATAGCTTTATAGTTATCTAATGTAAGGCCTCTTACGGAAAAAACCAGCATTGAACACGCCCTGACAGCAGTCTTCCAGAAATTCTTATCTGATCTGCTTGCGTTGGATGTCATGAATATCTTTATATCCGAATCGTTTATTAATTGTAATATGTACTCAATATCTTTATGCAAGGTTGGTTCACCACCACCTGAAATATTAATTGATGCGTTTGGTGAACGTTTTTTAAAAATATCGATAATCTCTTCTATAATATAAACAGGCATACTGTTTGTACCCTTTATACCTCTGGTAGGATTAAAGGAACAGACCTGGCAACGATAATTGCATTTATTGGTTGGATTGATAAATAGCTTGGCGGGTAATGGAAATTCATTATTAATGAACTGATTTATGCCATTAATGAAATCAAAGTGGCTAGAAGGATAAAAACTTGTAAAGTCGGTATCTTTCGAGCCGAGTATGACGTTACTGTTAATATCGATGAAAAGGAGTTTGTTGTAGGTGTTAAGGAATCTGTTTCTTATTGAGGGATTTAGTATTTTCTTTTCTATTGGTGATATTTGGTCAAACGTTATTTGTTGAATAGAATCATTGTAGATTCTAAAATATCTGTTTGATTCGCTGACACCAAAATTAAAATTAGCAACTAAATTATTCTGATTCATCATATCTGCAGAAAATGCTTCTTTATGAAATGAATTTCTTTTATGAGAGGACCTATATCCTTTTCTTTTATGCACTGTTCCAAAATGAGTCCGAGAAACGGTTTGTTTTCTATAAATTCAAATACTTTATCGAATAATATTAGGTCTTCTGAATTCGTTTCAATAAACATTGAGTGGCCTTTTGAAGGGCAAAAGAAACCAGTATTATCGTAATATGCCAGATCTCTTCTTGTTGAACTAATATGCAGGTAAGATATTCTATCAAAAAAAGGCTTTAAATACTCAAAGGTATATAAAGAGTTGCTGGTGTGTGCTGCAACTGCATGAGAAGCATCCAACAGGAGTCCTATATTTTCATCGACAAATAATCTTTCAAAATCTGTATTATTAATATCAATATCTCTTAACATGCTCTCAAAGTTAAAGACAGGTATATCGAGTTTATCATGAAAAATTTTGTACAACATCAGTACTTCCTTTTCGTTGTATGGAAATGGATGTATTACAACGGATCTGAAATGTATTTTATCATTGATGGATTTTAATTTGTCGATGTACTCAAAGTCCTTTGGAGAAAGCTGGTTGTCTTGATTAAAAGTAAAAAAAGAAAAATAAAAATAATGCAAAGTGTTATGATTCAATGATTGAAGAAAATTTGTTGATTTATCTGATAATATTAGTGTTTCCATAATTTCAGGTGTTCTTATATTTAGTTCAACTCCGTCGATAATATCAACTAAAGCCTCGTGGTCAGCATAAAACTCCAATATATTATTAACGTAATTAGGCTCCTTTTCATTTGCAAGTCTATAAATACCGGTAGAGATAATTAGAGGATTTTTTATTTTCTGTGATTTATTCAATTTAGTTGTTTCATTTATAAAGTTTCTTCAAAAGTAATTGCACCATTTTGTTTTGATAATATGCCTGCATCAAAGGTTAACATAAATGAGCCCCTTGAATTATTGCTTAACTCTGTATCTATAATTTTATCAAAGAGATTAACCTGCCTTTCCAATCTGCATTGATGACAACTACTCGTAGCTTGCATCACCTTAGCAATCCGGCTATTATCCATAACATTAGAGAGTTCTTCGCCGTATAGATCGGATGAATACCAAAAGTTCTCATCGTTAAAGTTTTCACTATTTCGGCAACTAAGGAGTACGCCATTGTTATTATTACCTGGAATGGCTATTGGATTCCATAAAGCACTCCCGCATGTATTCTTAACTTTTCTAATATCGGCATCGTAATATACGGAGTGATTATATCTTGTTTTGAAAGGATTAGCAGGAAATCTTATTAAAGTTCCGCAATTCTTATAATCAGTACTTATACTGCGGAGACTTTCCAAGGTATCTCTAATTTCTTTCTCAGTAAAATATATACTCCATCTCTCATATGATGGTTCTACTACGTTAAGATAAACATAATCTAACTTAAGTGAAACAAAATAATCTATCATAATTCTATATAAATAGGTATTCTCAGGTAGTATAAGTGATGCAATTCCAATTAATATTTTGTCTCTTCTCTTGTATTTATCCAACTTCTTCAGTAAACTTTCAATATTGTTTATAACACGATCGAATGTTTTCATTTTCTCATCTATGCCTTGGTAACGATGGTATGCATGAGAATTTAACCCTTTTAAAGAAATTGTTAGCATGGAAACATTGCGTGCAACTGTTTCAATTATCATATCATTTTTGTTATGTGGTAATATACAGTTACTTGTAAGAAAAATATTGACGTTATTCTCCGCATAATATTCGATTATTTTATTGAAATCATTATGAAGTGTGGGTTCTCCGTCACCTGAAATAATAGAGGATAATAATATTGGCCTTGGTTCTTGACGTGACATATAGTCTATTATTTTCTTTATGATCTCAAACTTCATGTAAGAAGGCGCTTTTCGTCTAAAATTAAATTGGCATATAGTACATCTTGAATTGCAATTTGATGAGGGATATAAATAGAACCTTGGGATAACCAATTTCCGTTCTTTAATATAGCTTTTTACTGAATTAAAGACGTCGAATGGAGAGCCTGGATAGAAACTTGTTGGATGTGCTTTAAAACTGCTGATTATTTTATTGTCAAATGAATATGAAATAAATGAGAATGGAGTTTTAAAAAAAACCTGATATGGATTGTTACTGAAAGACTTCAAAAGCGCATCAACATCAGTAGATTTGTTGGGTGAATATTTTATAAGCTCAAAGGATGACGATTTATATAAATTACCTTTGCTGTCGAGGTGGATGTAATCTAAATTATTCAAAATATTTGTCCATTATCATTAAAAAAAATAATTATGAGGGATTTTATCAATCGTATCTATAGTATAAACACCATTGTAATAATCCTCGACTGTCTTACTTACCCACCCCTGGCGACATGTTTCAGGGTTGCAGTAAATACTCTCTCTATTAAAAAAATAAAATTGCATTAATGAAATTTTTATCTTTTCTTCGTCACTATTGTTTTTAAACGTATTTCCAAGAGATAAGTCATGGGAATTACATAACAAAAAATCAGGGTACTCATCACCATTCGCCCTTAGTACTCTGTGCGTCAGGGCATTATAACAATTTTTAAACTGACTTGGGGCGTGTAAGTACGGTATATTGACGTTGTCTCGATTTGATAAAAGTGAACTGAAATTCGTATTATTGAAAATAAATGCCTTGAAATTAACATCCTTATCTGATAGAGCCATGACATAATTTATTTCTCTATTTAAAATATTTTGTAATTTATTAGTTAGATCATCTACTTTGACTTTACTTTTTATACTCTCGATAGATGGTGGTATAGGTCTAAATTGTATATTAAATCGTCTCTTGAGCTCTTCCGGCTCATTTCTAAACAGTGTAAACCAGGATTCTAAAAAATGACTAATCTCATGTGCATTTTCTTTTCTGTAAAGAAACCCTATGCCGACAAATGGAATATTTGTATTATGTAAAAGTATTTTCACGTTCTCTATAACATTATTAAACTTATCCACACCTTTTAGTTTTAAATATGTATCTTGAGAAGAAGCATCTATTGATGATCTTTGCCAATCGATATGTTTTGTCCAGTCTCCCGGTGGAATATATGTATTGTTATTGATCAAACCAATGTTTGTATCAGGTAGAACTTGTTTTATCTCAAGAATGAGATCGTTAAGATTCCTGGTTTCGCTTCTGTAAACATTAGGTTCTCCACCACCGGTAACGGTTATAGCCTTCGGTGAAAGGCCCTTTAAAAGCCTGCTTGCTTGAGAAAACGGAATTGTATCATCTTTTTTGCCTCTATAGTGGCACTCAATGCAAGATAAATCACACTTATCTGTAGGATGAAATTCAAGTAAACCGGTAGTATAACAATCAAGCAAATCATGATATATATCACTATCTTCTGTATCGTTAATTTTTTCGATTCCGTTGAGGGCGGATTGTACATCTATCTTATTTTCTTTCAAATCTAAAACAATGTCTCTAACTTTTATAGGTTTAGAACCTTTATTTAAGCTATCTTCATTCCATATCAACGACCATTTACCTGCTATTTGCAACTTTCTGTTTATTAGATACAAATGGTTCAGTACTCTTAGCGGATTTCTTAGAATATTGTTAACCGGCGAAGTTACATAATCCATTTACGTTCCCCCCTCTTTAATAATAAATCTTTATCTGAAAAAAGTTTTATAGAACTATCCTATAGATGTAACAAGGTAACATAATAAACATTGCAATAAATAAGAAACAGAGACCATAGTAACAAACGTCCTCACGCTTGCTATGCTTCCACTGGTTCGCTATTAATCTATAGATAAACATTTTATCATTATAGTGCAAAAGAATATCCAATTGTCAAGTAAAAAATAAAATAATATAAAATCTATATTAAATAGTACTAAGGAATACATTAGTAAGACAACATGGAATAGATTCCGGGCAAACCGGAATGCTGCGCCTGCGAGTGAGCATAGTCGGAAGGGTACAAGTTTCTTTCAGGTATACGCTCTCCGGACTGTAACCGACCGTAACTGCGTCGCCGCGAGGCGGGGTGAGAAGCAACTGGAGGTGAAGAGCCAGTACGTAAGATGACGAACTTGATTCTGCCTAATGTAACGGCGAGCCTTGCCATTCAAAGGCGAAACCCAGACCGATAGGAAAGAGAGGAAGCCTGTCAAGCAGAGTACAGAGCCTCCATAATAGAGATGAAACCCCGGAAACGGGATGGAGCGAAGGGAGGCAGGAAGGTGGATGAGTGAAGGACATAACGAAGGAACAACGGGCGATAGTGACAGAAAAGTCTAAGCAAGCTGGAGAGACCCTGATTCCTGAAAGATGGAAATGGGTGGAAACTTCGATATGGACGGAGCACATGTTAACGGCACTTGAAGAAGGTGTGAAAGGAGGCAAATGGTATAGTCTGATGGACAAGGTCTACTCCGAGGAAGAGGCCGAGGCTTTGACCATCTGAAATGGCCAAATGCTTACTTTGGCGGTCTTGGGCTGTTCACTCTAACCGCAGCCTATGACTCAGCTCGTCAATCCCGATGTGGAAACCACTAACTGGTGAGCCGTATGCGGGAAATCCGCCTGTACGGTTCGGAGGGAGGGGAGGTGAGAGCCTTCCCTACCCCTATTTATTTGGCATGAGAATGTGTAGACGCGGATTCCGGACAAGCCGGAATGACGACAAGGCAAGACGTTACTTATTTGATTGCACTTTGGTATCAGGGGGCAGCGGTTGTTGGCAATAAAATATTGACAATATAACCTAATGTAAATATAATATGGGTCTATGAACTGGAAGATTGTAATAACGCTGATATTAACCGCGCTGTGCGTTTATGGAGAGACGGCCTGCGCCGTGGACGAGGACACCGGTAATGCGGATAAGGTGATATTGGTTCTTAATAATAACGAAGAGAAGGCCCTGGATGGATGCCGCGTTGACGGCCCTTATTTCTGTGACAAAAATGGCCGTTTTTGCATACATGAGAATAATATAAAAGCCTTGAAAGGCGATTCGTGGCATTGTGGAGGCACTGGAATAATTGGTAATCTGCAGCAGGCTAAAGGGTTGATTCAGGAGGCTAAAGGCTCATCAGAAATAAGCGATTGGTTTAACAAGGCCTGTGAAGACGGCATTAAGCGTTTATATGTCGTATCGAAGGCCGACGAGATAATTGCCGACAAAAATAAATTAGAATCGATAAAATTTGTAGAAGGTGAAACCCCAACCAAAAGCGATATTGGACAGGGTAAGACATTCAGGTTTATATATGACGCTAAATATTCTAACAACAGGCAACTAAGGCTGGGCTGCCTGATAAATACCAGGATGTGGATTTACTATATACATCAATAAATGTCCTTACGCCAGTGATTTCATTCCCTTAGGCCCTGTCCACGGGAGTGTGTAATACCAAAATAGAAATGTCCTATTCTACCAAAGTAGAAATGTCCTAAAGATCGAGGCGTTTTGTACCATAGAAGGAAAGAGGGTACAATGGCCAAAGAGGACATGCTAATGGTAAACGCGAGGGATTTGAAGAAGTTGCATGTGATGAGAAAAGTGGAAGAAGGGAGCCTGAAGCAAAGCGAGGCGGCGGAGTTGTTACGGATAAGCGAGAGACAGATAAGGAGGATAGCAAAGAGGTTTAAGGAAGAGGGAGCGGCTGGGATTCCGCATAAGCTGAGAGGGGTGGAATCAGTGAGGAGCTATTCGGCTGAGCTAAAGGCGCGAGTAAAGGTAATATATCAGGAGAAGTATAAAGGATTTGGTCCGACCTTAGCGGCAGAAAAGTTTAAGGAAGTAGAAGGAATAGAGATAAGCGATGAGACGTTACGGCATTGGGTAATAGAGATGGGGGAATGGGAAAAGACACGCAAGAGCAGAGCACATCGGCAATGGAGGCAGAGGAAGGGGCATAAAGGTGAAATGATACAGATGGACGGCTCACATCATGATTGGTATGAAGGCAGAGGGCCGAAGAGTGTGTTGATGGGATATATAGATGATGCGACATCTGAGGTATACGGGAGGTTTTACGATTATGAGGGGACAGTGCCGGCAATGGATAGTTTCATGAGGTACATAGAAATCAACGGGGTACCGATGAGTATGTACGTGGATAGGCACACGACATATAAGTCAACGGCCAAGGGGTTGGATGAGTCAGGAGAAGAGTTTTTGAGCGAGTTTGGTCGTGCCTTAAAGGAGCTTGGGGTAGAGCTGCTTCATGCGTACTCGCCACAGGCCAAAGGAAGAGTAGAGAGGCTATTTAGAACGTTTCAGGACAGAGTAGTAAAGGAAATGAGGTTAAGGGGAATAAAGAGCAATGAGGAAGGGAATAATTTTTTAGAGGAGTACTTGCCTGAATTCAACAGGAAGTTTAGCGTCAAGGCCAGGGATGAGAGCGATTTACATAGGGCGTTGCCGGAAGGTATGGACATTAGAAGAGTTCTGTGCAAGAAGATTGAGAGGGTTTTGAGAAATGATTTCACAATTGTGTATGACAACAAATTCTATCAGGTTTTGGATAAAACAAAGGCCGTTAAAGTCATAATGGAAAAATGGCTTGACGGCAGATTGGTTATATCTTATAGGGGTAAAGCATTTAATTATAAAGAAATAATGGTACTGCCAATAAGACAAAACACACGGCGTTCGAGGGTGAAAACGATTCATAAACCAGCGCATGACCACCCTTGGAGAAAGGGCATACAGAAATGTGCAACGCCAGGTAAAGATCACATGACCAGCCTAAAATAATAAGAGAGGAGTTTAGAGACGCTACATCCGCGATGAGACAGCTAGGGTAAGGCATAAGGGACTAATCAACAGTGGATATAAGACTGTAAGGAGGTGATATTGAACTGGACCCGTCCGCTCGTTGGCGGACTACCCAAGCATGGGATATTGGGTCGAGCTTGGCAGACACCGCTGCGATGGAGCAAAGGCCAGAGACTGGGTACAAAGAGACAGGCGTTTAAACAATGGAAAAGGACGACGGCCTAAAAATAATGCCTTGTCATCTCACTTGGATTTGGGCTATGATTATTAACTGAATAGGACATTTCTATTTTGGTAAGAATAGGACATTTCTACTTTGGTACGACAGTAACAAAAAAAATGGTTGAATAAAAGCCGCCTAATCTGTTAGCTTATAGAATTGATACATTTGCGGCACTCAGATAATTTGCACGGTGGCATAAAATAATTAGGTGGCATAAAATAATCAGGTGGGATGGATAAATCAGGATAAAATAATATGTGGCCAATTAAATCGGATACTGATAAAGAACAGGGCATGTCTGATCCCAATCGGGTAAAGCTGGATGAAATCGACGAGCAGATAATCGTGCTCCTCAACAAGCGCGTCGAGGCGGTCACTTTCATAAATAGTGCCGCCACCAATGCCGGCGAGGGTACTAAGGCCATGCTGTTCAGCCACAGCAAAGAGATGGAACTGATTGAGAGACTGCAGAAACTCAATACCGGTTCCTTCCCCAACGACGCGATAAAGACGATTTTTAAAGAGATATTCTGCGCTACCTTGTCGCTGGAACATCCCGTGACGGTTGCCTATCTGGGGCCTCAGGCAACCTACACCCACCAGGCCGCCCTAAAATACTTCAGCTCCACGTGCAAGTACATCTCCGCCGACAGCATCAGGGAGGTCTTTGAGGAGGTGGAATCCGGCAAGGCCAGCTTTGGCGTGGTGCCAATCGAAAACTCAAACGAAGGTGCCGTTAACTATACGCTCGATATGTTCGTTGACTATAATTTAAAGGTGTACGCGGAGGTACTACTGTCCATAAACCACCATCTGTTGTCAAATTCCACCAGCGAAGAGATAAAAAAGATATACTCCCATCCTCAGCCGATAGCGCAATGCCGCAAGTGGCTTGAGAAACATATGCTCGGCGTACCGATATTCGAGTCAGGCAGCACGGCCCAGGCCGCGGCAATAGCGGCGGAGGAAAAATACGCCGCTGCAATTGGCAGCGAGCTGGCCGCCAGAATATACGATTTGAATATCATTGAGAAAGGCATAACAAACGTAAAAGACAATGTTACAAGATTTTTGGTAATCTCTAAAGAGGCCCAGGGCAGCACCGGCAATGACATGACATTAATTATGTTTACGGCAAAAGACCAGCCCGGCTCCCTTTATGAGATACTGACGCCGTTTAAGAAACAAAAAATAAACCTTACGCGCATAGAATCCAGGCCGTCGAAGAAAAAGGCGTGGGATTATATATTCTTCGCCGATATGGAAGGCCATATAGAAGATAAGAAGGTGAAAAAGGCCCTCGATGAGGTTAGAAAACACAGCGTATATCTTAAAATTCTGGGTTCGTATCCCCACACGGGGACCATTGAGAGGTAGAACCCGGGTCAAGGTGGGCATCCTATCAGCTGAAACGTCCTCAATGAGGCGGGAAATATCTTTGGAGGTAAGAGAAGACATTGCTTAAAGTGCCGCAGTATGTTGATAAAATAACGCCATACGTAACGGGCAAGCCTATTGAAGAGCTGGAAAGGGAGCTTGGTATAAGCCGCTCTGTGAAGCTCGCATCGAACGAAAACCCCTTGGGTCCGTCGCCGCTTGCAATTGATGAGATTGCTAAACATACCGGCACGCTTCACAGGTACCCCGACGGAGGGGCCTATGCGCTGCGGTCTGCGCTGGCAAAGGCCCACGGCGTCGATATCGAAGAGGTCATCGTAGGACAAGGCTCAAACGAACTTATTGATATTGCCGTCAGGGCGTTTCAGACGCCCGGGGATGAGACGATAATGGGGTCTCCCTCGTTTGCCGTTTACTATATCTCCTCGGCAAAGGCCGGCGGGGTCCCCGTGCAGGTACCGCTTACAAAGGACTACCGGCTTGACTTAAAGGGCATGGCGGAGAAAATCACAAGCAAAACAAAAATAATCTGCATAGCCAATCCAAACAACCCTACGGGGACGATTGTAACGAAGGATGAGCTTAGGGAGTTCTTTGCGGGGCTGCCGGATAATATCCTGGTAATAATGGACGAGGCATATTATGAATATGCCGCCGGTGAGACATATCCAGACTCTATGGAGCATTTCAGAGAAGGGAGGGACATCCTTATTCTGAGGACATTTTCCAAGGCCTACGGGCTTGCCGGCCTTCGAATAGGCTATGGCATAGCGAATAAGACGATAACCGGGGCAATGAACAAGATACGCGAGCCGTTTAATACCTCGACGTTGGCGCAAATGGCCGCCATCGCGGCCCTCAAAGATGTGCAACATCTCCGGCGCGCCGTTGAGATAAACGCGCAGGGCATGGCGTATATCTGCAAGGAGCTGAAGGCGCTGGGGATAGATTTTGTCCCGTCTCAAACAAATTTTGTATATATGGACTTAAAAAAAAATGCAATGGAAATATATAATAGGTTATTGAAGCTGGGCATGATTATACGGCCTATGGGTTTGGCAGACACTACCACTATCAGGGTAACCATTGGTCTGCCGCCAGAAAATGAACAGTTCATCCGCACACTTAAGGAGGTATTGTAAATGGACATAGTAGTGTTAAAAAAAACATCAACTCAGGACGAGATAGATAACATACAGAAGCGGCTCGAATCGAAAGGGCTTACGCTCAACATATCAAAGGGTACCGAAAGGACTGTAATCGGTGTAATCGGCGATACGTCGAAGATATCGGAAGAGGAAGTTGACTCTGTAAGGGCAATGGCCGGTGTTGATGAGGTGATGAGGATAGTAAAGCCGTATAAGCTGGCAAGCAGGGATTTCAAAAAGGAAAACACGGTAATAGACGTAGATGGCCTGAAAATCGGGGGAAACAAGATACACATAATAGCAGGGCCGTGCGCGATAGAAGGCCGCGATATCCTGCTGTTAATAGCGCAGAAAGTCAAAGAAGGCGGGGCATCCTTTATCAGAGGCGGGGCGTTTAAACCGCGCACGTCTCCCTATACGTTTCAGGGCATGGGTGAGGAGGGGTTGCAGATACTGCTTGAGGCAAAGAAATTAACCGGAATGCCCATAGTGACCGAGCTGATGGACCCAAGGGATTTGACCCTGATGCTCAAATACACGGACATAATCCAGATAGGGACGCGCAATATGCAAAACTTCAGGCTACTGCTTGAAGTCGGCATGGTCGATAAACCGGTGCTTTTAAAGCGCGGCCTTGCGGCAACGATAAAAGAGTGGCTGATGGCCGCCGAATACATAATGTCAAGGGGCAACCACAAGGTAATACTCTGTGAACGCGGGATAAGGACGTTTGAGACGGCAACGAGAAACACGCTTGATTTAAGCGCCGTTCCCGTACTCAAAGAGCTGACCCACTTGCCTGTAATAGTAGACCCGTCACATGCCGTAGGCAGATGGGATTTAGTGAAACCGATGTCGCTGGCCGCCGTAGCGGCGGGCGCAGACGGTCTTTTAATTGAGGTGCATACGAAGCCCGATGAGGCGTGCTCCGATGGAGAGCAGTCGCTAAAACCCAATGTGTTTAACGATTTGGTGAAGAGTTTACGGCTGGTGGCTACCGCCGTAGGAAGGGAAATATAGAGAGATATGTGAGGAAGGATTGTTTTTTGAAAAAACGGCGATAATCGGCGTCGGCCTGTTAGGGGCGACGGTGGCCCTCGCCATGAAAAGACATGGAATAACGAGGAGGATATGCGGTTTCGGAAGGAATGAGGCGAATCTGAAAAATGCCCTCTCAAGGGGCATAATAGACGATTACGCGCTTAATCTGAAGGATCTGGCCGAGGGCGCCGACCTCGTTGTCTTTGCCGCCCCTGTTCGTGCGTTTAGGGCAATAGCTGGAGGGATTTCCCCGTATCTGAAGGCCGGTGCGATAGTCACGGACGTTGGAAGCGTAAAAGGCGCGCTGGTTTATGAAATGGAGGCCGCTATGCCCGAAGGTGTGGCCTTCGTAGGCGCGCATCCCATAGCCGGCAACGATAAGTCCGGCATAGACGCGGCCAACCCTGACATCTTCATAGGGGCTAAGTGCATAATCACCCCTACCCTGTGCACAGATAAGGCGGCCTGCCAGACAGTAACCTCCATGTGGAAGCTCTTTGGCTGCAAGGTAGAGGAACTCACACCCGAAATGCACGACGAGATATTGTCCTCCATCAGCCACCTGCCGCACATCGCGGCATATGCCCTCGTCAATGCCGTGCAGGAGATAAACCCGGAGTATTTCGGTTACTCAGGCCCGGGCTTTATGGATACCACTCGCATAGCCATGAGCTCCTCAGAGATATGGAGGGATATCTGCATATTAAACAAGGACAACATACTCAAGCACTTAAATGCCTACAAACAACAGATTGAACAAATGATAGAAGATATAAAGAATTCAAACGAGGCATCGCTGACAAAAGAGTTCGAGAAATCGGGCGAAGTGCGAAGAAAATTGAGAAACGAGAGAAACAACCCGGGCAATGAAAACAAGTAGCGTAACATTGAAAAAAGCAGGGCAGTTCAAGGGGCAGATAATACCGCCGCCTGATAAGTCCATATCACACAGGGCGGTGTTTTTTTCGTCACTGGCCTATGGGAAATCAAGGGTAAGTAATATTTTAAGGGCCGGGGACACTAACTCCACAATAAACGCCTTTAGAATGTTAGGAGTAGAAATAAAGGAAATATCGGACGATTCGCTCTTGATAGACGGTCCCGGCTTTATGCGACTGAAAGAGCCGCAAGACGTGATAGACTGCGGCAACTCCGGCACTACGGCGAGATTGCTTTCGGGGGTGCTATCCGGCCATAGTTTTTTTTCTGTTTTGACCGGCGACCAATCCCTGAGAAGCAGGCCAATGTACAGAGTAATAGAGCCGCTTGATGCAATGGGTGCCAGGATTTCTGCCAGAAGCGGCAAAAGGTATCTTCCAATGTCAATAAAAGGAGGCGGCTTAAAAGCAATAACATATAAAATGCCCGTTGCCTCGGCACAGGTAAAATCGGCCATCATACTGGCCGGGCTTTTTGCCGAAGGTGATACGGTAATCGAAGAGCCCCTCAAGTCCCGTGACCATACTGAAAGAATGCTGACCGCATACGGAGTTGATGTAGACACAAAAGGACTTAGGGTAACCGTCACAGGCGGAAGCGAGCTTACCGCATGCGACATTACAATACCAGGCGACATTTCCTCTGCGGCCTTCTTCATTGCCGGGGTGCTTATGGTGGAAGGCTCCGAACTATTGATAAAAGATGTTGGACTGAACCCTACGCGACATGGTTTTATAGAAATGATAAAAAGAATGGGTGCCGATGTGAAAGTCCTTGACAAGAAAGTGGTCTCCGGAGAGTCAACCGGCAGTTTATTGTGCAAATACTCTGATAAACTCAAGGCCATAAAATTGACAAAAGAAGACATCCCGTCCATGATAGACGAGTTTCCAATTCTCTGTGTACTGGCGGCACGTGCCACAGGTGTTACAGAGATAAGGGGTGCGCGTGAGCTGAGGGTAAAAGAATCGGACAGGATCTCTTCAATTGTCACGGAATTAAGGAAGATGGGCGCAAAGATAGAGGAGTACGACGACGGCGTGGCAATTGAAGGCCCCGTGGCCCTCAACAGCTGTAACAGCCTGCAAAGTTACGGCGACCATAGAATAGCGATGGCGCTTTCAATTGCCGCCATCTCAGCAGAAGGAGAGTCGGTCATTCACGGTACTGACGCCGTTGGGATTTCATATCCTGAGTTTTACGATACACTTGAGATGCTTACGCAGTGACAACATCACGCAAGGTGATAGCGATAGACGGCCCGGCAGGCTCAGGCAAGAGTACCGTGGCGCGGGCGCTTGCTGCGTGCATGGGGTTTGATTATCTTGACACGGGCGCCCTTTACAGGGCGGCGGCGCTTAAACTGACGCGCGCCGGAGTCAACGAGGTCTCAGCCGATGACTTGCTGTCCTCTGTCTTGCGCGGTACATTAATAGAGTTTAAAAATGGAATTGTATATCTTGACGGCAAAGACGTATCAGAGGAAATCAGGACGCCTGAGGCAGGGCATTACTCCAGTGTGTTTTCAGCAAGGAAGCCCGTGAGAGACTTCCTCCTTGAGATACAGAGGAACGCCAGTGACTCAAACAGCTCAAATGGCTCCGGCGGTACAGTTGCCGAAGGCAGGGACATGGCAACCGTAGTGTTTCCTGATGCGTGGAGGAAGTTTTATATAACCGCGGATGAGCCTGCGCGCGCCCAAAGAAGGTATGCACAGTTAAGAGAAAAAAACGCGGGCGTAACGCTGTCAGCCGCCCAATTAGATGTCGCATCAAGAGACAACCGCGACACGAAAAGGGCAATCGCGCCGCTTACTAAGGCCCCCGGCGCCATAGAAATAGACACTACGAATCTCTCCATAGAGGAGACATTAGAGAAGATGATGAGAGAATGCCTATGAGATTAAACTCGGTGCATAGTTTTCTGGATTCCTGCTTTAGCAGGAATGACAGGCTTTTTACGGGGCATTTTTTTATTTCTGTCATTCCTGCGAAAGCAGGAATCCAGTTCTTTATTAACGAATTTAATTGGCGAAATATTATTATATGACAATAACGGTGGCGAAAATGGCCGGGTTTTGTTTCGGCGTAAAGAGGGCGGTAAACATGGCGTTTGACATGGCCTCCAGCAAGAACGGCGTTTATACGTTAGGCCCGATAATCCACAACCCCCAGGTAGTGGCGAAATTAAAGGAACGGGGCATAGAGGATGTGGAGGAGCCGTCCGAGGACATGAAGGCCATAATAATAAGGACGCACGGCATCCCCGTAGAGACCTATGAAAAAATAAAGGCGATGGGGATAGAAATAATAGATGCAACATGTCCATTTGTAAAAAAGGCACAGCAATATGCTAAACTGTTAAGAGAGGAAGGCTATCAGGTGATTGTGCTTGGCGACAAGCACCACCCTGAGGTGAAATCCATAATGAGCTACGCGGGGGCAGATGTTTACGTGGTAAAAGATGGAGAGACCCCTGAAGGGCTAAAACCCCGCGTCGGCGTGGTAGTGCAGACAACACAGCCTGTGGATGCCCTGAAGAGACTTCTTTCAAACATAGTAGATAAAATAAAAGAGATTAAAGTGTATAATACTATATGTAACTCAACGGCATTGAGATTGAAAGAGACGAATGAGATGTCAGGTGATGTGGATATAATGATAATAGCCGGCGGTAAGAACAGTGCCAATACCACGCAATTGGCCAACCATTGCGTGTCGCTGGGGGTATGTACGTATCACATAGAGACGGCTCCGGAGCTGCAGCAGCATTGGTTTGACGGGGTCGCTCATGTCGGAATAACCGCGGGCGCGTCAACGCCCGATTGGATAATACAGGAGATAATAGAAAGAATTAATCATATAGGGGGCAAGACAGGTAATGGAAGTTCAAAATAGCGATCTGGAACAACTGTACGCAGGAACATTTAGAAGCATCGAGGCCGGTATGATAATGACCGGCAAGGTAATATCAAAAAAGGCGGACGCCATTGTCGTTGACATAGGCTATAAATCGGAGGGATTTATTCCGATTGACGATTTTACGCAGGAAGAGCTCGACGAACTGAAAGAAGGCAGCGACATAGAGGTTCTCGTGTCCTCAATAAGGGACTCGGAAGGGACAATAACGCTGTCTAAAAGCAGGGCCAAGATACTCAAGACACAAAAAATGTTGCAGCAGTCTTTTGATGAGGGCGCAATCATAGACGGTAAGATAGTGGAAAGGACAAAGGGAGGATTCTTTGTCGATGTCGCGGGAGTAAAGGCGTTTCTGCCCGGCTCTCACTACGATGTCAGGCCGCTGAGGGCAGCCGACGATGTCGTAGGGCAGCAGTGCCGCTTCAAGGTGCTAAAGCTGAACAATAAATTGAATAACGTAATAGTGTCAAGGCGCGCGGTAATAGAAGAGGAAAAGAAAAAGAAAAAAACCCAGACCCTGTCAAATATCAAAGAGGGCGTGATAGTAAAAGGCGCGGTGAAAAACGTAACCGACTATGGAGTCTTTATAGATTTGGGCGAAATAGACGGCCTCTTGCACATTTCAGACATATCCTGGGGCAGGATAAACCACCCGACTGATTACTTCAACATTGGGGACGAGGTGGAAGTTCTTGTGCTGAAATATGACCATGACTCGGAAAAGGTCACACTTGGCTACAAGCAGAAGAAGTCTGACCCGTGGCTTGATATAGAGACCAGGTACACAGAGGGAAGTATGGTCACTGGCAAGGTAGTCGGCATAACCGACTACGGCGCGTTTATCGAGCTGGAGGAGGGTGTGGAGGGGCTTGTGCATGTGTCCGAGCTTGATTGGTCAGCCCGGCCGGGGCATCCGTCGAAGTATCTGGAAATCGGCGATTCCGTTGACGTAGCCGTCCTGAAAATAGAGAATAATCAACGGCGGATATCCCTTGGCATTAAACAGCTCAAGCCCAAGCCGTGGGAACTCGTAGCCGAGCGCTACGCGGTAGGGCAAAAGGTAACGGGCAAAGTCAGGACGATAACAGATTTTGGCGTGTTCGTCGGGATGCCGGAGGGGATAGACGCCCTGATTCACATATCCGATATATTCTGGACAAAGCACATAAAGCACCCGTCTGAGGTGTTTAAACTACGACAAAAGGTGGAGGCCGTCGTGTTGAGCCTTGAGCCTGAAAAAAAGCGAATGCTCCTTGGAGTAAAGCAGTTGAAGCCCGATCCATGGGTAAACGAGATACCGCAGAGATTTAAAATAGGCAGCGACGTCAGCTGCAAAGTGCTCAGAGTAAGCGAATACGGCCTGTTTGTAGAGATAGAGGACAGCGTGGAAGGGCTGGTCTATGCCTCAGAGATAATCAAGGACTCTGATGAGGACTACGTGGAAGGCTCTCTTGTACAGGCAAGGATAATCAAGCTGGACTTTGAACAGCGGAAAATAGGACTGAGCATGGTTGTCTCTGTTGATTCCAGGCGCCGTGATGAGCCGCCGCAGATAACAAACGAAGAGACGAAAGACGAGTAATGAAAAAGATAGTCTTCTTTTTTATAGGCCTGTTTGTCCTGCTCGCGATTGTAAGTCTCGTGCTGACAATGATTGGAAAACGCATCCCTCTCGGTGAGAAAATAGCGCTGATAAAAGTAGAGGGGATAATACTGTCCTCAAAAGAGACGGTAAAAGAGTTGAAGAAATACAGGGAAGACCCCTCGATAAAGGCAATAGTCTTGAGCGTTGACAGCCCCGGAGGGGCGGTAGTGCCCTCACAGGAGATATATGAAGAGGTGAAAAAGACAAGCGCTAATAAGAAGGTGGTAGTATCAATGGGCTCTGTGGCCGCATCCGGTGGATATTATATCAGCGCGCCCGCTACAAAGATAATGGCCAACGCCGCCACTGTTACCGGCTCGATAGGGGCATATATGGAAACTGTCAATATAAGCTCCCTGATGGATAAGATAGGCATAGCAAGGGAAGTGGTAAAAAGTGCCAAATACAAGGATATGGGCTCACTATACCACGGGCTTGGGGCAGATGAGAGGGCAATGTTTCAGGGTTTGCTCAACGACATACACAGTCAGTTCGTTGAGGCCGTTGCAAGCGGCAGAAAGATGCCCATAGAGAAGGCGGAGGCCCTGGCCGATGGAAGGATATTCACTGGCCGCCAGGCACTTAAGGCCGGCCTTGTGGACAAGCTCGGTACCCTGCAAGACGCAATCTACGAGACGGCAGCCCTTGCCGGCATAAAGGGCGAACCTAACGTAGTCACAAAGAAGGATGATTTTTCAGTTACAGATCTGTTGTCAAATAAACTTGTGAGCGATATTTTTGTGAAGGTATTTCCTTTATATAAATTTAACTACTTAATGATGAACTGAGGGGGGCGCATGACCAGATCAGAATTGATTGAACTCGTAACGCAAAGGACGCCTGGGCTGACGCGCGTGCAAACAGAGATAATTGTAGAGGCATTTTTCCAAAGCATCGTAGACGCCTTAAACAGGGGCGAGAAGATTGAAGTCAGGGGTTTTGGAAACTTCAGGTTGACTCAGAGAAGCCCGCGCAAGGCGCGAAATCCCAAGACAGGGGAGATTGTCGATGTCCCCGCGAAAAAGGTACTCCATTTCAAGATGGGCAAAGAACTCAGAGAGCTGATAAACAAGCAGCGGTAACCCCGCCGCGCTATGGCCGCCCGGAACTGTTGATGACAAGGAGAAACTTTCTTACCGGAACTGCCAAGGCGATTGTCACGGCAATTGTTACGGGTGTTATGGCGGTGGCCGCGTATTTTATGTATCCGGCCGGACTAAGGGCGAGGGCGATGGTGTATTGTGATTGTATGGACGAAGATGCACTGCCCAAAAAGGGCGTCAAGCGCGCCGAATACCGTTATAAGCTAAAAGGAAACGAAATGGCGCACAGCGTATTCATAGTCAATGACGAGCGGGGTGTCTATGCCCTTTCCCCTGTGTGTACCCATCTTGGGTGTCTGGTAAACTATAACAGGCTCAAAAACGAGTTTATCTGCCCCTGCCACGGGGGGAAATACGATGTCAGTGGAAAGGTCATATCAGGGCCGCCTCCCGCGCCTCTGACAAGGCTGCCTCTGAAGATAGAAAACGGCAGGGTATACATAGGCATTATGTTACCGGCAACGGCGGCGGCGTAATGGGCAAGACATTTGACTGGTTGGACAAAAAGTTCAGGATTAAGGCGCCGCATAAGGGGTTTCTGCGGAGACGCCTGCCCCCCGGCCTTAGTTACTTCTACTGCCTTGGAGGCGCCGCGTTTACGTCTTACCTGATTTTATTTATAACCGGTTCAATGCTTTCCCTGTACTATGTTCCCTCGGAGATGGAGGCCTATGAAAGCGTCTTAAAAATCCAGAGGGTCGTCCATCTCGGGTGGCTTATTCGCGGTGTTCACAAGTGGTCTGCCACGCTGTTGATTGTGTTCATCCTATGCCATACCCTTAGGGTGTTCATATCAAGGGCATACAGGGCGCCGAAGGAGTTGAACTGGATGGTGGGGTGTCTGACGTTGGTGTCGGTATTCGCGTCAGGATTTACCGGATACCTCCTGCCGTGGGACCAAAAGAGCTACTGGGCGACCACGGTAGGTACATCTATGGCCTCTACAATACCCATGATGGGCAGACACCTGATGTACCTCATACGCGGCGGCATGGATGTCGGTGGTGATACGCTGATAAGGTTCTACAGCTTTCACGTCCTGTGGCTTCCGGTAACAATGGCAGCCCTGCTCTGGGCGCACTTTCACATGATAAAGCGGCAAGGAATCAAGGGTGGGTTGTGATGCGTAAGTTGCCGACAAATGGGTATTTTAACCGAAAATTAGATAGAAGAATTCTTTTTGTATAGTGTGCCATGTACCCACGGTCAATAATTAGGATGTGTCCCAATACTGTCCGATGCTGTGTTGCAACCTGCTTTTAAGAGGCTTACTTCCATGTGCTGGGAAAAGGGGGAAAACAAATTTACCCCCTTTTGTCGACGCAGAGAAAAAGATACCGAAGTCTATCCGTTTTTAGCACTGTCTTGTAAACAGATGAAACATCGCCATCTTCCTTATCGCTACTTCACCTCGGTATATATTGAGTGGATATTTTTTTTACATTCTGACCCAATCCGCAACTCCATTTGCTGAAGGCGTCCACATAACAGTTGAAGATGTCTTCGTTAACCTTGACATAGATTTGTGTGCGATAATATGTCTTCCATGTCCACTTTACATCAATAGGCCATACGCGGGTGTCAAGGTCGGCAATGCCTTGTCCCATGTCCTGCCGATAGACCCATTTACGCGACTTGCCGATGTCCATGCTGTCTATGTCCACGGTTTCCGCTCCATCCATGCCGGGGGCAGCGGGCTTTTCCCATAGACATTGAATTAGCCGTTTAGCCAACTCAGGCGGGATGGAATCACCGTTTTTGGCCTTTTTTTGTTGCACGTTGCAGTCCACAATCGGACGATCGGCGGAGACAGTGCCCTCTTTTGCCACATTTGCCCTGCCAGTCTCTGTCCAGGCTTTTGAAGCAAGTGTGAAAACGCATAAAAATACCACGCACGATACAACCAGAAAAAAAAGACGATTTGCCATTGTAAACCTCCCACGCTCACACACATAGCGCAACACCAGTCTTATTTTTACGCCATGCAACTATATTATTAATTGCCGCCGGTGACTCCGTGCGGCGTTTTACAGTCTATAAGTTTCCCATGCCTGATATTGATAATCAAATCCACCTTCTCTATATTACCAAAGTCCTTACCCTTTGTCAAACACTCTCAAATTACCGGCAACTGCCGACAATATCTCCGGCAAGACAAAACGAACCCCGATATTGTCATTAGACTTGTTTAATCCAAGGGATTAAACCATGCTCAATGCCGCAATATTGTTGAGGGTCTATTCGATCTTACCTCACTAATTATGGTAAAATACGTCATGGGTGCTTTTTCGTTGGCAGAGAGGCTTTGTTAATTATAGAAACCTTAGAAAAAACGAGGGAATATGCGTCAAAAATATGATGTTACGCTAAAAGACATATTGAAAGATATACCTAAAGTATTCTTAAAACTCATTACCGGATATGAAATCGGCAGGTGTCTTGGTGATGTCCAGTTTCCAGATATTCAACTAAGAGAGGCGGACTTGGTGCTTGAAGTAACTGATGGAAAGTTAGTCCATGTAGAAATTCAATCAACGAATGAGAATAATATGATGGGTCGGATGTTTCTATATGCTGGATTTATTTTTAATCAACATAACAAATTACCTGTACAGATTGTACTTTATGTTGGTAATGAACTTATGAATATGGAAAGTCATATGTAAGGTGACGGAGTTAAATACTCATATAAATTGATTGATATAAGAGAATTGATTGCAGTCAACTTTTTGAAAGTGATTCCCCTGAAGATATTGTGTTGGCAATACTGTGTAAAACAGGGGATGAGGATGCAACCATAAGAAAAATCCTTGATAAACTGTCCGTACTGCCACTAAAGGAAAGAGAAGGTTATATCAGAAAACTGTTATATCTTTCTGATTTGAGGAAATTATATCCTAAAGTTAAAATGGAGGTAAGTAAGATGCCTATAACAATTGATTTGAGAGAAAGTGATATTTTTAAGGAAGGGGTGGTTGAAGGTAAACAGGAAGGCTTACTTGAGGGTAAACGGGAAGGGTTATTTGAAGGCATAGAAGGAATGCTTGAACTCAAATACGGTTCAGCCGGACTTGAGTTGATGAACATGGTACGTATTATGCCTACTGTAGATGAACTGGAAGAATTCAAGAATCTTATCAAGAAAACCGGCTTGGTGGATGAATTGAGGGGATTTTTGGGGAAGAATAGATAATGCACTGAATGGTGTTACTTTGGGAGGTAAAGGTCTTCTTAAATTCGCGATTTCCATAATTGGTTTTTGCAACCCGGTTTTTTTAAGAGACTTACTTCCATGTACTGGAAAAAAAGGGGGAGGGCAGGTTCGCTATTGTCCGGCAGTCCTTACCATTCTTAGTTTGTGACACAGCTATATGTCACATGTCAAGATTTGACACCCCTGGAGTTTTTGCAACCCGGTTATAAGAGGTTTACTTCCATTCGACTGTTAAATGATTTTCATTGGATAGTTCAGCTTCGCACAAACACAACGCCAGCCGCCGTCGGCCTGTTTGGTAATAAAACGGCGGCATCCGCCGCACCAAGTAGCTGCATAAAGGTCGGCCAGCAGTCGGGCAAATTCCTGAACCTCTTTCAAATCCGCTGCGCTGGCAGTGTCGTTGTCATGACAGCCACATTCGCTGCGAACCCAGATATTTGCATCAAGCTCACTCGCCAACGTGGGATGTACCGCTGAGAAACCCTTATGGTCTTTCATCTTCTTGGAAGTCGGCGGCCAGAGTGTGCCAAGTGTGTGCTTACCCTTAAAGCGCGCTGGTATGGCAATATTGAGGCCTTCGGTCAATTCCTTCAACAGCCATTCGAAGCAAATCCCTCCGGCCCCAGCTAAGTTTTCGCGGCTCATAATGTTTCGGAGCGCCACGTTGGTGATATTTTCAAGATTGGTTGTTTGGTCGCCAAGTATTGGGCCTTGTTCGATATTCCAGTCGGATATGGTCTTATAGGCATAACAACTGCTGCCCAGCTTTTGGTGCAACTTGTCATAAAATGGCTTATCGTGTGTTGTGATGATTATTTGAAAATCGCTAAAGTGGTCACTTAAAATCTCAGCTATTCGATTGCGATGCTGTGCGTCAACGGAGTGCATTACGTCATCAAGAATCAGAAGGCGGAAACTGGGCGTGGTGTCCGTGTGGTGTTTGCATAACGCCAGAAAATAGCAAAGGCCAAGCGTATCCAAATGCGACTCGCTAAAATAACGCATAGGATGAGATTCTTCTCCATAAAAACTAGCCTTAATCTCAACTGATGCGGATGCAGCTTGCCGGACGGCAAGTTTCGACGTGGAAATTGCCTCGTTGGGGTGGATCATATCATAAAACTTGTTTGCGATGGCAGAAACGCAATCCACAATCGTTTGAATTGTTTCTTTCCGGGACTCAACGGCGTAGGCATGAAGGCGTTTAAGGATTGTGATGTGTCGATATATAACTTTGCTGGAAGCCGAAAATCGTTTGTGCTGCTCCCACTCCTTCAACAAGGCGTCGATCATGCTGTCGGCCTTGCTCAACAGGGTGTACTTTTCCCCTGCTCCTTCCGAGATCATTAGATCTTCGATGATTTTCAGGACAGCTGCATGGTCAAGCACCACCACGCCAACAAGGGCGGGATAATGAGCAAGCTGTTCATATGTCACAGCTTCATCATCCACGTTATCTAAAAGTTTGGTCAATAAATCGAGGGCGGCGGGATAGGCAACTACAAGAGTGTTTCCAACCGTTGCCTTCCATTGGGTAATGAAGCCATTGAGTGCGCCTTGAAGTTCTCGCAGCGCTAAAACAAATGGATTTTTTGCGCTTACAATCTGCTCTTTCGCTGAAGTAATCCGCTTATCGGCAGCGATCCGCTCATTGAGACGCTGCAAGAGCACGCCGCGATCCTTAATGGTCTCTTCACATAACGGACAGGCCTCTAAGTTTGTGGCAGCGATAATGTCGTGGCCCCGCATCAGAAAATCGGTCATTACCTCTTGGGTTCGATGAGACACCTCTTTTTCGTAAGCTACCAATGCAGAAAGGAAGTTATCAAGCAAAGGTGCGAGCGCGCTTGGTGATCCCAATTTTTGAGCGGAGGTTTTCAGAGATTGCAATGTGCCGATACGCTCGGTCTTCTCTTTCCCTCCAAGTTGCCGGACAATCTCGGCCTTGCGTGCGGTCAACAGCGCAGAATCAACGCAACGGGTTAAACCCAGCTTGTCGAGCGTCGAATTCAACAAAGCATACAGTGCTGCTTCTGACAAGTTAGCGTTCGGCTGCGCCGCAAAAAGCGATCGTAATTGCGTTTCAAGTGTCTTTATCTTCGCATCAATCTCGCTTTTCCTATTGGTGTCTTCCGTCTCTTGCTTCTGCAAAGCGTCCTCTATCTTGGTGAACGACTCCATGTTGAAAAACGGTTCAAGAAGATCATAGCGAGGTTTTGGCTGTTCGCTAATAAAACGTAACAGCATATGACGCCGCAGGACAAATTTCGATTTCTTGGCTATGTCAATCCAGTCTCGCGCCTGTTGACTGAACCATGGCGGAATCGCGTTACCTGCCTTGATGTCACGGACTGTACCGCCGTCGTTCAGTGAAAGGGCAATCGTCGGCTGACCATGTTGAACATGGGGTGATGCGTTGACCCAGCTATATCCTTGGGCATCTTTTGCAAAGAGTGTAGATTGACCAGTCAATGCGAACTCTATAGCGTCAATGATCGAACTTTTTCCAACTCCGTTCGGACCATAGACTATCAGCCCCTTATCGCCTATGGGAAGTGGTGACCAATCCTTAGGGATGCCACGAACGCTACTTGCCTTGAGCGCAGTCAGCTTCATTGCATTGTCCTTCCCCTTTCATCGCTGCCTTGAGATTGGTCAAGGCAGCCGGATTTTGTTCCTTCATATCTGTAAGGAAAGCCGTCTTAATTGCTTGAGACAAGGTGGTGTCAGCCGCCACTTTATCACATAGCATTGTTAGCGCAGTATCGGAAGTAAGCACTGGTATTTGATCGGTCATATCATCCTCTTATCAATTGCCTTTGTTTCATTGTTTTAAGATAAAATTCATCTATAGTTATGGTATGTATTGTATCAGTTCTCACCATAATTTTTCAATATGTCAAAAAAAAATCTTTCCCACTTATGGCCTTCAAACAGCTATCTCCAACACTTTATCCTTCCCTGATATAGCAATATCTTTAATATCCACAGCTCACTCCGCAACAAACAATTGTATCCACAGGCTTTCCTTGTCGTCATTCCGGCTTGTCCAGAATCTGTCTCTACACATCCACAAGCCAAATAAGATTCCGGACAAGCCGGAATGACGGAATAAGGGTAAGATTGAAACTTAATGGAACACAATACTTAATTCTGCTGACGGAATCTGAATTTCATTTAAGAATTTTAAGTCTTTTTAAATCTTCTTCCGTCCACGCGGCTTGTATTTCTATCATAGATTTACTAATAAGTACATTAGTAAGTAGACTGCCAAGCCGCATGGTTAAAGCATCTATATGGCAATGTTGTCTTCATACATATGTACTCCTTAGTAAGTATCTGAGGGGTGAAGGTTTCACCAGATCTATGACAGGAATGGGCTCGTTGTCTTCAAGCATGGTTTCAACCGTCATTTCCACTACTTCGCGTATGTTTTTAAGGGCTTCTTCCTGAGTATAACCCCAAGTGGCAGCTCCTTTAGTGTGCAGGGCCGGACAATAAGCAAACCAGCGGTCATCGTCCGGCTCTACCACGACTTTAAATGTGTATGTCTTATTTTTGTTTAAATTAATTTCGCGATTAGTCATAGTATCATTTATTGTACCTTATTATCTTAGTAAATTACCATATTTTTTAAGGAATAATTCCGCGTATTTAACGGGGGGAATTCAGGCACACTATATTGAGCGATAATTGAATAAAAATATATAATTAAATAAAGTGTTGTATTGTTAACTTCATAGGCATCTATTTAACATGGCACTTCGCGCAGTGCCTCTCATCAGACGTGCTGAATGAAGTCTTACCGTTGTGGCATGCCCCGCAGAATGCCCCATCGTCCATCTCTTTCATCGTCATCTTTGTCACCCCGTGCCTCATCCTGAATACCTCCAGATGGCATTGCGTACACTTAATCCCCTTACCGGCATGTTTAGTGCCTTCGAAGACTACCTTGCCCGCTTCGCTTTCCCATTCGAGCACCTTACCTGGGGGCACAGCGAAGGCCGGCGCAACTACGAAGGACGGCACAGCCACAAAGGCCGGTACGAACACAACCGCCAACACAAACAACATTATGAACACCCGCGGCACACGGCCTTTAATCACATCTCTTATCTCTTCGCGCATAACACTCCTGCAGATATAATATTGTGATAGCCCTCAGGTTGTCAAGGCAAAAATATAGCGTCTCCTTAACTCAGGGCATCGTTTTTAAAACGGTTGGGCCTATTTCACCATGGGTTCATTTGGGATTCATTTTGGGGCAACGACCATAATGATACTTTTTCCATCCAATTTAGGTTTCAACTCAAAATTACATTGGCCTTCGAGCTGTTCCATCATCTTTTCAAACACAACCATTCCATGTTCCGGCCTTACTATTTCTCTCCCTCTGAAAAACATCGAAACCTTAGCCTTGTTGCCTTCCGCAACAAACTCCTTCACCTGGCCAATCTTCCTTTCGAGGTCATGTTCTGATATGCGAGGCCTGATCTTCACTTCTTTTACGTCAATCGTCTTTTTGTGCGTGTGCTTTTTGCTTATCTGGTACTTGTACTTGCCGAAATCCATAATCCTGCATACGGGTGGATTCGCCCCTGGAGCGACTTCAACCAAATCAAGCCCCTTCTCTTTGGCCGATTTTATGGCGTCTCTGACTGCTACGATACCCATCTGAGCGCCTTCTACGTCAATTAGCCTGATCTGGTTGACCTTGATTTGTTCGTTTATCCTGATTTTTTTATTTATGGCCCTACCTCCTGCTTTCTATCTCTTTCCGTAAAAAATCAAGAAGATCATGGATATTCTCGAAAACCACGTTCTCGCCATTTCTCTTCCTTACCGTCAGCGACCGCAACTCCATCTCTTTATCTCCTATCAAAACGGCATAGGGAATTTTTTTCAGCGACGATTGCCTGATCTTGTAACCTATTTTCTCATCTCCAAAATCAGCCTCAACCCTGACTCCGGCCTTCATGAGGGCGGCAGCGGTCTCCTGCGCGTAATACGCCTGCCTTTCCGATATTGTAAGGACAGAGACCTGCACGGGCGACAGCCAAAGAGGAAATGCCCCGGCGTAATGCTCAATGAGTATCCCAAAAAACCTCTCCAGAGAACCCATCAATGCCCTGTGAATCATTATAGGCATATGCTCCTTGTCGTCTGAGGCCCGATAGGCGACATCGAAACGCTCAGGAAGGTTAAAATCCACCTGGATGGTGCTGCACTGCCACTGCCTGTTCAGGGAATCCTTCACCTTTATGTCGATCTTCGGGCCATAGAAGACCCCCTCGCCCGGGTCAGTCTCATATTTAAGCCCCTTCTTCTCAAGAGCCTTTCTAAGCGCCTCAGTGGCAACCTCCCAGTTATCAAGCGTCCCCACATATTTGTCCGGCCTCGTGGAGAGATATACGTCATATTTCTCAAAACCAAACGTTTTCAGTACATAGAGCGTAAAGTCCAGGACGTCCAATATCTCACTTTCTATCTGGTCAACACGGCAAAATATATGCGCGTCGTCCTGCGTAAATCCCCTTACGCGTAAAAGCCCGTGCAATACACCTGAGCGTTCATACCTGTAAACCGTGCCAAGCTCCGCGTATTTTATTGGTAAATCCCTATAACTTCTCAGGGCGCTCTTGTAAATCGCAATATGAAACGGACAGTTCATCGGCTTAATCTCATAGTCCGCGCCGTCGATGTCCATAGGGGTGTACATGTTTTCTTTATAAAAATCGAGATGGCCGCTCTTTTTCCAGAGGTCTATTTTTGCTATGTGCGGGGTGTAGAGCAGTTTATAGCCTGCTTTAAGGTGCTCTTCACGCCAAAAGTCCTCAATGGTCTTTCGTATCATCGCCCCGTTAGGGTGCCAAAGGATAAGGCCGGCCCCGATGTCGTCGTGTATGCTGAATAGATCCAGCTCCTTGCCAAGCCTCCTGTGGTCGCGGCGTTTGACTTCTTCCAGAAACTCAAGATGGTGTTTTAGCTGTTCCTGTGTGGCAAAGGCGGTTCCATATATGCGCTGGAGCATCTTGTTTCTTTCGTCGCCGCGCCAGTATGCCCCCGCGGTCTTAAGCAGTTTAAAGGCGCGTACTGAGGCCGTACTCGGCACATGCGGCCCGCGGCACAGATCAATAAAGCCGCCCTCTTCGTACAGACTGACCTCGCCGGCCTCAATCGCCCCGATTATTTCCACTTTATAGTCCTCGCCCATTGCTTCAAACAATCTAATGGCGTCGTCCTTAGACATGGTCTTTCTCACAAACGGGTTATTCCGTTTAATTATCTTGTGCATAGCCTTTTCTATCTTTGAAAGGTCATCAGGGGTAAATGGGGTGTCTATGTCGAAATCATAGTAAAAACCATCCTCAATCGATGGCCCGATTGTCACCTTTACGGAGGGGTAGAGGTCTTTCACGGCATGGGCCATTATATGAGACGCGCTGTGGCGGCAGACTGCGAGGCCTTCCGGCGAGTCTACGGTGACTGCCGTGAACTCTGCGGCGTCTTCTATTTCGGCCAATTTAGCCATCGAGGAAATGTCGAACAAATCCCCCTCCGCACTTTTCAGGGCTACAGTATTCACCTTCCTGAGTCTTTTGAGGATGTCGTCTGCACCATGGCCACCGCCCCGGCCTATTACTTCACCTTCAATGTTAATTTCGATACTTTCCACCTCTCTTCAAATTCATGCAAGATAATAACCTATATGGACAGAAGATTTCAATACCTGGAAATTAAAAATATTCAGGGGAACTATGTGCGCCTACGCATGAATGACGCTTTGCAGTATCCAGTGGGTGATTGTAAGTATAACACTAAACCAGATGGCCGTAAAAAAACCCCTTACCTCAAAGCCCTTGACGATGCTACCCACAATCAGGATAATTATCGCGTTAATGACCATGAGAAAAAGCCCTAACGTCAAAATCGTCAGAGGCAAGGTCAAAATAATCAGAACCGGCCTGACAACGGCGTTTAAAATCCCAATGGCCATAGCAACTACCAGGGCGCTCCCAAAACTCCTCACCCTCACGCCGGGCAGCAGATACGCGGCCACTAACACCGAAGCTGTCATGATTAACCATGATACCAATAGATGAGTCACTATGTAATTATACTAACATTAAAGCTATATGTAATGCAATTCTTTTTCTGCCTGTCATATAAGGATGCACCGCTTACATAATTGACAGCGACGCAGCCTTTAGCCGGAGTACCGAAGCCGCCAACGAGGGGATAATCCCCCGTCTTGGCGGCGGCAGCCCAAATTAAATAAATAAAACATGTGCGAGAATACGGGGTGAAGGGGGATTATCCCCCTTCGTCTTTAGTCCTTAGGTGGTTGAGAAATAAACCGTTTACCAGTTGCGTTTTAATATGGTCTCTATCATGTCTTTTTCTTCTTCTGAGGACACTGAGGCAGGAACGGGTCGGTCACTAACTGGCGGTTGTGAATCTCCGGTATTCTCGGAAGCACCTTTGGCCGCGCTGTCTTGTTCAGGTATAGGCCTATGGATAGAAGCGCCCCGACATAGATGGCAAATTCCAGCTCAAGAAACAGCGTGGATAAAAATGTCACTGCCATCACTGCCGAGTCCTGCTTGGACAGGCGAAATGTGGCCTTTATGTGGTGGAAGTCAATGAGATTGTAGGCCACAACAAGTATTACGGCAGCCATTGCGGCTATGGGCAGGTACGCGGCATATGATACGACAAACATCAGTATTGCCATAAGCCACGCGGCCGCGAATATCGCCGCGGCAGGGGATTTTGCACCGGCCGAGTAGTTTACGCCGCTTCTGGTAAATGACCCGGAAGCTGCATAAGAGGAGAAAAACGCCCCGACGATGTTTGACAGTCCCTGGCCTATGAACTCCTGGTTGCCGTCGATCTTCTGACCCGACTTGAGTGCAACCGAGCGCGCTATTGACACTGCCTCCATAAGTCCAAGCATTGCTATGGCCATAGCCGGCGTGGAAAGTACCCGCATCGAGTCCATCGAAAAGGTCGGCAGCGCAAAATGAGGAATGGCCGAAGGGAGCGCCCCAACTACCTTAACACCCTTTTCCTGCCAGCCCATTGAAACGGCCAGAACAGCCCCGCCCACCATCGCAAAGAGCATCGACGGCCACTTAGGACGAAATTTGCGCACGAACAAAACGATAAACAGCGTTACGGCGGCCGTTGCTAACGAGTAGATATTGAAATTGTGGATATTTTTTATCAGCAACCCTATGTTATCGGTAAATTCAGCCGCGTTTTTGTATTGCAGCCCAAAGAGGTGTTTAAGCTGGCTTGAGGCGATTAATATGGCTGCCCCTGTGGTAAACCCAATAACCACGGAATGGGAGACGAAGTTTATCAGGCCTCCCAGCCTTGCCGCCCCCAAAATAAATTGAAACACCCCTGTCATAAGGGTCAACAGAAGGGTAAGCTCGATGTAATGGTTTGAGCCAGGCTCGGCCATCGCAGAAATACTTGCAAATATGACCAAAGAAATGGCTGTCGTAGGGCCTGATATTAAGTGCTTCGACGACCCGAAAAGCGCCGCTATCACTGCCGGTATCATTGCCGAGTAAAGGCCGTATTCGGGCGGCATCCCCGCTATCATCGCAAAGGCGACGCCCTGCGGCAGCACCACTACGGCACCGGTCAAACCCGCGAACAGGTCGTCCTTCCATGTTTTCTTTACGCCCGGCATCCACTTGAGAAACGGGAATATTGATGTTAACGTTTGTTTCATTTCTGATTTCATCATCTCACCACCATCACTGAATTTTCTGCCGCTATAGCTACATTAAAAACGGTCCCGCCCATAAAGAAGCGTTTTTTAAGACCGCTTTGCCCTTTACCGTTTAGTACGATGACCGAATAATTTCTGCCATATTTTATGAGTTCCTCAACAGGGTCCCCTATGGCAGTTTTTATTTCGGCTGCACCAAGGCCAAATGACTTTAATATCCTCTGTCCTTCTTCGACTATTTGCACGGCCTTTGATTCGCCTTGCGGGCGCTTTGCCACCGAGATTAAAGACACCGGACAGCTGCACCTTGAGGCCAGCATTACATCTTTGTGCATCATCACGTAGGCCTCCTCAGAGCCGTCCAATCCGACGAGGTGGCCGTGGCCTGCCTCCAATTCCCTTGCAACGAGTACCGAACAAGGGGCGTGCACCACTACCTTCTGTACCTCTGAGGATAGGAATATCCTGCTTAGCCCGCTGCGTTTCGATGCCCCAATGATAACCAGATTGTATGCGCCGTTTTCTATTTCGTCGAGGATTTCGCCGGCCGCGTTTCTGCCCTGTTTCAACTTGAGGTTTATTACCTCACCTCCAGGGCCGCGGTGGGTTATCTGGAAATCTCCAAAGAGATCTCCGTCAAAGTTGCCTCCCTGCTCGGTTGCCCAGTCATCCGCCATCCAGCCGTGTGCTATCAACCCCTGGCGCGCCTCCTCAAGATAACGTACCTCGGGTATAGACATCCCCCAGCTCTGGCTGCCGTATTTCTCCCCAATAGCGCCGGCGGCAACTAACTCTCTGTCCCGGCTTTCAGGGTCGCCTTCGCCGCCCTTACACACGTGAAAGATTGTTATCTCCGCCCCTACCCCCTTGCCTAACTTTGCCCCGTAGCGCATGCCCCTCATGGCCTCCGCGGAGCCGTCCGTGCATATCAGCAATTTAAATGTCTTCCCTCTTTCCATGGCCGTTATATCCTCACCAGCAGTACCGGGCACGGGGCATTGTCTATCACTTTTTCAACCGTGTTTCCTTGAATCAGCCTTTTTATGCGATTGGATTTATGTACGCCCATCACTATTAAATCGCAACGTTCCTCTTCTGCGGCCTCAATGATTTTTTCGTGCGGGCTGCCGTACTCAAGCCTCGTCTTTACCGGGGAGAGCTTGTTGGCTGAGAACTCCTCCATCTCGGAGCGTATCTTGTCGCTGTCATAGGTTAACGCACCCTCAAGATTTTTAATGCCGGTTAAGTTGATGTCGCCTTCGTAGTTCGGCAGCACCTTAAGAATCGTCACCCAACATTTTTCCTTTGCCGCCAACTCCAACCCTTGCTTGATTACCTCTTTGGAATTTCCCACCGCTATTAAGAGCTTTCTATAGCCTTTCATAATGCTTCCTCCAATGGTTACATGATTTAGTTATTTAACTTCTTATATTAGATCAGTGCATTATTTATGCCAGGCTATAACTGATTGATTTTAAATTGAATTGTTGACAAGTGGCACGGCTTGGGCGTTTATAATCTAAACGGCTGTTAACAGTCCGGTATAATGGACCCCAAAAACTGGACAACATGTTAAGTTACAGTAAGAGCAGAAAGATGGAGGTCGAAGGATAGTATGAAGACGAAATATGCATCGGCATTTAAGGCAAAGGTGGCAATAGAAGCGAT
>JADFXO010000029.1 GCA_015233485.1 Nitrospirota bacterium | reverse complement strand
CCGGCAGCCTGAGCTTGCCGCCAATACCAATCCCGATGTGGTTGCCGCCGTCGTACGGCTCTGTATCGAGGCGAGGGCGGCGTCGGTATGGGTGACGGACGTCTCAATAAACGACCCGTACAGGAGTTTTGCGCGTTCAGGGATAGAATCGGCCGTTTTAAAGGCCGGAGGGCTGGTGAAATTCACCACAGGGAATGATTTTTTTGATACCGAATTAAAAGGCGAACTCCTGAAAATATGGCCGGTGGCAGCTTTCTATCATCAGGTAGATAAGATGATTAATATACCAGTTGCTAAACACCATTCCCTGAGCAAGTGTACGCTTTCCATGAAAAACTTATACGGTACCCTTGGTGGGCAGAGAAACCGTCTCCATCAGGATATAAACGTCTCTATCGCAGACCTTGCCGCTGCCATAAGACCCACACTTACGATAATGGATGCCACCCGCGTACTCAGGACAAACGGTCCGACCGGAGGCAGTATCTCAGATGTAGCGCAGGGAGATACGATAATCGCCGGCACCGACTATGTTGCTATTGACACGTTCACTCTCTCTTTTTTAGATCTAAAGGTCACTGATGTGCCGTATATTCAGATGGCGGAGCTGCGTGGCGTTGGCACGTCCGATTGGAAATCCCTCAACACGGTTGAGTTTTCTGTATGAAACCAGCAATGAAACCGCCCCGTGAACTCAAAAAACTCGTAACGCTTGTAAACGTACGGAGGGTTTATTCAGTATTGTTTTTCGCCTTGTTTTTGATATTGCTTTACATAACTAACTTCCGGCATCTAAAAGGATATGAGACGCCGCTGTTTTTAGAGCTTGACCCGCTTGTGGCGTTCGCGGCATTTTTCACGAGTTTTACCGTATACAAGGGGCTTGCGCTTTCCCTTTTGATAATAATTCCAACGATATTTTTCGGGCGGTTCTTTTGCTCATGGGTGTGTCCGTTTGGCATATTAAACCAGTGGATAAGCCATCTGTTCAACAAACGCCGTGCCGTTGACGATTACAAGACAAACGCCTACAGAGACTTATACCGCGTTAAATACTACATACTGGCGGCGCTTGTTGTATTGGCCCTCTTTGGCGCCTTGCAGGTGGGGCTGTTTGACCCGATTGCCCTTTTGACGCGTTCCTTTACCATTGGCATATATCCGGCGGCCAATTACATATCGGGTGGGATTTATATCAAACAGCCGTTATTTATTGGTGGTGTGCTGGTGTCGGTTATATTTTTGCTGATACTTGCAGCGAACAGGTTTATAACTCGGTTCTGGTGCCGTGTGCTATGTCCATTGGGGGCGTTTATGGGGGTATTGTCTATGGCGTCGGTGCTGCGAATTCGCCGCGATGTTGACAAATGCACGGACTGCCAGAGGTGCCTGAGATATTGCCACGGGGGATGTGAACCGCACGGGCAGTTGAGATACAGCGAATGCCACCTGTGCATGACATGTGTAGAGGAGTGCCCTGAGGGGGCGATTCACTATGGCTTGTCCAGAGAGGCAAGTTCGGTTCACCGGCCTGTTGATGTGAACAGGAGGCGGTTGATTGAGACGGTAGTCGGCGCGGCAGTTTTATTCCCTATGATGAGAAGCTCGGTTAATGGAAAGAACCTGCCGCAAAACGGCCTGATTCGTCCGCCCGGGTCGATAGACGAGGATGATTTTCTGCGGCGCTGTATAAAGTGCGGGCAGTGCATGAGGGTATGCCCGACAAACGTCATTCAGCCGGCGCTTTTTGAAGGCGGCCTTGAGGGGTTATGGAGTCCGGTTTTGCACAATAAGATAGGCTACTGTGAGTACAACTGTGTCCTCTGCGGGCATGTCTGCCCAACGGGGGCAATTATGCCTCTTACGGTGGAGAAGAAGATTGGAAAGAAGCCGGATATAAAACCTACGAAGATAGGCACCGCGTTTTACGACCACGGCAGGTGTCTGCCCTGGTCAATGAATGTTGACTGTATCGTGTGTGAGGAGGTGTGTCCGACGTCGCCAAAGGCGATATGGTTTAAGGAGGAGGAACTGATATTAAGAGACGGGACTGTCAGAAAATTCAAACGCCCCATCGTGGATACACAGCTGTGTGTGGGGTGCGGCATATGCGAAAACAAATGCCCCGTGCATGACAAACCGGCCATAAGGGTTACACCAATCGGCGAGACTCGCTCAAAAACCAACCGGATGATTTTAAAGGGTTAAAAGACCATCCTAAAAGGAAGAAGGCATAGTATCATCGCAAAAAAAAAACTGACAAAGACGGTAAGGGGGGTTTTGTGTCTTAAGACAATAGGATTTTCACGGTAAAGGTTGCGTCGCTGTAAGTTATGTAAGGCCAGGTGCATCCTTCGTTAAGCTGTTGTGGTGAGGGGAGACGACTGCAGAAACCACAACCGCCTCCCTTGGAGATAAGCCTAATACGATACCTGCGAGACTATAGCGCCGCTTAAACTAACGACGTACAAATATGAGGTTTTGGTAGGTGTGCCGCCCTTGGTAGTGTTGGCAGCCCAGACCGTCGTGGTTATATAGATGTTGCCGTTTACGATCTCAGGCCTTGACGCCCTCACACCCTCTAAACTGACAGATGCCGGCGTTGCGCTTTGGTTAAATGGCAGCGACACTATGTATAACACCGTCGAAGGACTGGCTGTCGTACTCGATTTGACAACAGCTGCGGCAACAAGATAATTGTTGGATGAGGTGCCTTGCCCTATAACAAGCTTCCTGACCATACCATTTAACGTAACGGACTGCTTTGCCCCCGCGGAGGTAATCGCCACTAAGTTTGTAGTGATGTTCGCCGGAGTCGTGGTGTTATCAACGGGATTAAGGGATGCTATGTAAGATGTGCCATCACTGCCTACCACAAAAGGGCTTTCCTTAAAATGCAGCATCTTACCGGCAAAACCGGCATGTCCGCCAAATCCGCTAAAGTTGCCAGGCCCGTTAAAGGCATATACGCTTTGCCCAAAGATAAATAAACCTGCCACGACCACTGCCAGAAGATATAGCTTCGGTCTCATCATTCCATTTCTCCTTTTGATGTTCGTTAGTTTCACCAATAGATATTGGTTTTTACTATGATTTAGACACCACGAATTACAAAAAGGTTTAGTGTGGGGATCAAAATAATTTTCTCCCTATGGCCTTGCAAAGACATTGTCGACGGCAGCCGCGTCTTACTTTGATGTTGGATTTAGGTTGACTTGCCGCATTCTCTTAATATAGTGTATCAGAGTGTTTATTGACAACTACAGGAGGCTTCAAATGATTGCGGCCCGCGAGGCAGGGGGGATGAAATGGTTTCTGTAAGTATGTTGGCGACGTTATTTTTAATTGGGGCAGCCGGAGGGGGGCTTTCAGGGCTTTTGGGGTTAGGAGGGGCAATAGTCCTTGTGCCGATGCTGTTATACATTCCACCATTGATAGGGGTGGGAGCGCTCGACATGAAAGCGGTATCGGGGATTACAATAATTGTAGTGTTTGCGTCGTCACTTGCGGGGTTGTCGGTGCAGAACAAAAATAATCTCGTCTTAAAGAGTCTGGTAGTGATAATGGGAGTTACCGCCGTGGTTGCCGCTTTTTTTGGCGCTGTATACTCAAATAGTTCGTCGAGCAAAACGCTTCTGTTGATATTTGCCCTAATGTCATCCTTTGCGGCGGTCGTAATGTTATTGCCGAATAAGGAATCGGACGAAGAGATAATTTTGGAGAATATAAAGTTCAGCAAACCGAAAGCCGTCCTGATTTCTTCGACGTTAGGATTTGTCGGAGGAATGGTTGGAGCGCCGGGGGCGTATATATTTACGCCTTTGATGATTTATTTACAAAAAATCCCGACGAAGGTCGCAATCGGAAGCACATTGGGGATAGCCTTCGTCGCGTCAATATCCGGGGCAATAGGAAAGCTTATAACCGGACAGGTTCCATATATAATGACGGCGGCCGTAGTAGTAAGCGCAATACCGGCGGCGAGAATTTGCGCGGGGTTTACAAAGAAAATCCCGGCCCCGATTCTGAGAAAAGCCCTCGCGATCGTGATAACCGTAGCAACAATCCGCATGTGGATGGATGTTTTAAATTTTTGATATGATACATGGGACATTTCTGTTTTGATTCCAGGATGCAGTCAAAGGATAATCTTATTCATTAGCTTCATGCTGCCCGCTAAAGGCAATCATGGTGGATACAATTTTTTGTCGCGGAGTGAGGGGGAAAGGTGTACATTCCTATATCGGAGCTTGGGTTATCCCTTTTGGATAATTTATTTTGGGGAACTCCTGACTATTGTGGTTGACAATGGGGTTTGCTTTAATTATAGTAGAAGCAGGATGATTGCCATATGGCTGAGAAAACAATAAAGACTTCAACCAAGGCTTCAAAAAAGCCTATTGAGCAATACAAACATGATGATAAGAAACGGCTCAATAATCCGCCAGTGGGGCTTGTTGACTCTCACACGGATAATGGTGGTCATAAGAAGAAAATATACCAGTATGACCCTCATCTTGACCCTCAACTGCAATGGGCAGGAAAGGCGGAACATGTCAGCTTTGAAGTTCCAACTGTCAGTCTTCATGTGCATGGACGAATAGATCCCAGGCGGATTATCGAAACAGTCAGGAAAGAAAAAGAATTAGATAGACAGCCCTCTCTGTTTGAAATAGATAAAAAGCCCCTTCGTGAAGCCATTGAGTTTTACAAGCATAAAGAAAACTGGAGTAACCGTCTTATCTCTGGTGACAGCCTGTTAGTGATGAATTCCCTCTTGGAAAAAGAAGGTATGGGCGGCAAAGTTCAGATGATCTATTTTGACCCTCCCTACGGTATTAAATACGGTAGTAATTTTCAGCCGTTTGTGAACAAGCGGGATGTGAAAGACGGTAAAGACGAAGACCTGACAGCCGAACCAGAGATGATAAAGGCATTTCGGGATACGTGGGAACTCGGTATTCATTCATATTTGACATATTTGAGAGACAGGTTGCTTTTGGCAAAAGAGTTGTTACATGAAAGTGGAAGCGTTTTTGTGCAGATTTCAGATGAGAATGTTCATAGGATTCGATGCTTATTGGATGAAATTTTCGGCCAATACAATTATATCGGTCAGATTGTTTTTCGCAAGAAACAGATGCCGCTGGGTGCGAAGTTTATTGAAAATACATGCGATTATATTTTGTGGTATGGTCGTGATAAGTCTCTTGCAAAATTTTATCAGCTATACACAGAGATGGATGTAGAGGGTGACAACCACTGGAATATGGTTAAATTGCCTGACGGTGTTGCCCGTAAGATGGCGAACGAAGAAATCCAAAATCACAAGAACTTGCCCAAAGGAGCGAGAGTATTTCGCTTGTTGCCTCTCTACCCTGCAGGATTCAACAACACAGGGCTTTACACTGTTGACTACGATGGTAAAAAAATTGCCCCACCAAAGGGCAAGAGCTGGAAGACCAGCGAAGATGGAATGAAACAACTGATTCTTAAAAAACGTGTAACTCAATTTGACGAGGGTGACACGCTGCAATATATTGCCTATCTTGACGACTATCCAGTTTCACCCATAATGGAGTTGTGGACCAATACCGCGCCACCTGCAACAAAGACGTACGTTGTTCAAACTGCTGAGTTACCCATCCAGCGTTGTCTCCTTATGACCACCGAACCAGGAGACCTCGTTCTCGACATCACCTGTGGTAGCGGCACAACCGCCTTTGTCGCCGAAAAATGGGGCCGCCGCTGGATTACCTGTGATACCTCACGAGTTGCCATTGCGTTAACCAAACAACGATTGATGACCGCCAATCTTGATTATTACGAATTGGCGCATCCGAATGAAGGCGTTGGTAGTGGTTTCAAATACAGAAAAGTTCCTCATATTACTTTGGGTAGTATTGCCAACAACGAGCCTGTGCCTCAGGAAACCCTATACGATCAGCCATTAATTGATAATAAAAGACGACGAGTAACCGGCCCATTCACCGTTGAAGCCGTTCCCGCGCCTGTCGTCAAATCACTTGAAGATGTTGGATGCGATGCAACGATTGAAGCAGACACATCTGTTGCACGAAGCGGCGAAACATTGAGACAAAGCGAATGGAAAGATGAATTACGTCGCACAGGCGTGAGAGGCAAAGGCGGCAGTCTGATTGAGTTTACGCGGGTTGAGACCATAAGCGGCACCCGATATTTGCAGGCTGAGGCAGAAACCAAGGAAGATAAACCAAAGAGAGTGCTGGTTTGTTTTGGTCCCGAACATGCGCCTCTGGAACAGCGTACTGTTGAGTTTGCATTGGAAGAAGCCGAGCATTTGAAGCCTAAAGCCGAAATAGTCTTATTCTGCGCGTTCCAGTTTGATGAGGAAGCGGCGAAAGACATTGACGAAACCAACTGGCCCGGAGTAACACTGCTCAAAGCACAAATGAACGCTGATCTGCTCACTGATGACCTAAAAAAGAAACGCAGCAGCAATGAAAGCTTTTGGCTTATCGGTCAGCCTGATGTATTATTAATGAAAGAAATAAAAAACGGCACAGATAATGGTAAATACAAAGTAGAAGTGCAGGGATTTGATTACTACAATCCAAAAACAGGGACAGTTGAAAGCGGCGGCAAGGGTGACATTGCCATGTGGATGATGGATCACGACTATGATGGAAGGAGTTTATTCCCGTCACAGGTATTCTTTCCTATGGCAGGGCAAAAAGAAGGTTGGGCAACACTGGCGAAGAATCTAAAGGCGGAGATTGACGAGGAAAAAATTCAGGCCTTCGGCGGCACAACATCACTGCCGTTTACGCCCGGCAGGGCCGTTGCCGTGAAGATCATCGATGCCAGAGGGATTGAATCACTTAAGATAATCCGTTTATAATTTAATTATTATGGCATTTGAAAGCATTACAGATAATAAAATCAAGGAGTTGCTTGCTTGCAGGAAGCAATTAACCAATCCTAATGCAAAGAGCAGGATGAAAGACGGTCATGAACAGGTGAATTACAAAGTAAAGGCTCTGGATGAACTCGGTCATGAATTTGAAGTTTATAAGCGGCAGAATAAGAGAGAAGGAATGTAAGATGACTTTTCATGCGGCATAAGTTGGCTTGCCCCAAACGGGGAAACTTTAACTTTGAAAAGATATAACGGCCCTAATCATCCTCATGCAAATTGTCTTGAAAATGAGAAACTGGGGTATGAAAGTCATGTGCATATCGCAACAGAAAAATATATTAAGGCAAACAGGAAGGCAGAGGGATTTGCGGAAAAAACAGACAGCTATAAAACCGTTGACGGCGCCTTGCATTGCCTTGTTTCTGACTGCCACATAAGCGGTATAAATACAAATCCTGATAATCCGAGATTATTTTAATGATGAATCTGGATATAGATAAGCTGCAACGCATTTTGTGCGACCTTATGTGTGCAGATGTGAAAATAAGGTCTCAAAAAAACGGGAAGCTGTTGCTGGTGGAAACGCCGTTTTATTTTTCCGACGGTGACCCATACCAGATTTACATTAAAGAAATGCCCGGAGGTGTTTTACGGTTGTCGGACATGGGACATACCATGATGCACCTGAGTTATGAAAATGATATTGATAAATTCCATAAAGGAACACGCGGAAATATCCTCGACCAGATTAAAGCAGAAACATTTATTGAAGAAGATAATGGAGAATTTTTTATTGAAACGCAAGCAGAAAATCTTGGCTTCAATATCTTTAGATTAGGACAAGCTCTGACTAAAATTAATGACCTTACTTTTTTGAATCGTGCACGAGCGGAATCAACCTTCTATGAGGATTTGCATGAGCAGCTCATAAAAATAATTCCTGAGGAAAAAACCACAAAAGATTATTTCTATGAAGCGATGGATAACGCAAGGGATTATCCAATTGATTACAGGATAGAGGGTAAACATGCGCCGTTATTTCTGTTTGGAATTCCCAACAGGGACAAGGCAAGGTTGACCACTATTATTATCGAAAGATTATTGCGGATGAAAGCCGTTTTTGACAGCTTGTTGATTTTCGCCGACCAAACCTCGATGCCTTGCGCCGACGTTGCGAGATTATCAAACGTCGGAGGAGAAATGATTTCTTCGTTGGATGCGGAAGAGGATTTTTCAAGAAAATTATTAAGAAAAGTAGCTTGAACTAATGAAGAAGATAGACAAACTTATCATCAACTCACCTTACGAAGAGCCTCAGCAGCATTGGGAATACCTTCGCGACACGAGAGAATTTGTTAAGCGAAGCGGCCGTCGACCTGCGGGTTATGTAATCGCCTCCGAGAGTTCAAGGGCTTTTGACGACCCGGGTATTTTCATTGAAATAGAATTGGTAAATACGATTCGCCCGCGCATTAAAAAGTGGAGAGAACAGGGTTTCCCTGGCGTTACAGGCATCACAAAAAGATTATTGCAGCACTGGCAAGATGACCAGGAGGAGAGAAAAGACAAGCGCTTTTTCTTTTGTCAGCTGGAAGCAATTGAAACATTGATATGGCTTACCGAAGCTCCAGAGGCAGACAGAACTGGTATTGCAGTCCCAGGAGACGGCGGCAATTTCAGCCGATGGTGCAGCAAGATGGCAACTGGATCAGGCAAAACCATTGTGATGGGTATGCTCATTGCGTGGCAGACGCTTAATAAGATTACCAACGGCAAAGATACCCGATTTTCAAAAAATGTTCTGGTAGTCGCTCCGGGGCTAACCGTTCGCAACCGTCTGAGTGTTCTTAATCCCTTTAATGGAGATAATTATTACGAGGAATTTAATATTGTTCCTTCAGGATTGATGGAATCCTTGCGCCAGAGCAAGGTAAAAATAATCAACTGGCATACTTTGGCTTGGGACAGCGAAGAAAAGTTAGGAAAGAAGAAAAGCGTTGACAAGCGCGGCGCAAAGAGCGATGAGGCTTATGTGCGTGAAGTTTTGGACGGAATGGCATCGGCAACGAATCTTATTGTGATAAATGATGAGGCGCACCATGCGTGGCGTGTTCCGGCAGAGAGTAAGATAAAAGGCGTAAAAAAAGAGGACATTGAAGAAAGTACGGTTTGGATAGGGGGGCTGGACAGGATAAACAGGGCAAGGGGAATTATCCGCTGCTTTGATTTATCGGCAACGCCTTTTGCGCCGTCAGGAAAGAAGGCAACGGAAGAGGCATTGTTCTCGTGGATTGTAAGTGATTTCGGCCTGAATGACGCGATTGAATCGGGATTGGTGAAGACGCCCCGTGTTGTTATCCGTGATGACGGGTATGTAGACAATAATTTGCGGTCACGTCTTTATCATATCTACATGGATGCAACCGTTAAAGACGATATAAACAGAAAAGTAGAGGAAAGCGATCCCCTGCCTGATCTAATAAAAAATGCTTACTTGTTATTAGGAAAGGACTGGAAGGCTACAAAAGACGACTGGGAGAAGGCAGGATATAGGATACCGCCAGTTATGATAACAGTTGCAAATACAACCTTCACCTCTGGCAGGTTAAAGTTCTCCTTTGATCACGATTCTTTTTTGTTTTCAGTTACTGGGTTAGATGATTTGTGTAATCCTGAAAAAACATTACAGATTGACACCAGTATCTTAGATAAAGCAGAAGCGGCGATGGATCAAGTTGAATTTGATTCTGAGGAAAGTGATGATACTGACAATGATTTACCTAAAGAGAGGAAGCTGACAAAGAAACAGCAGGCAGAACTACTGCGGTTAACTGTTGATACAGTCGGCAAAGTTGGACAACCGGGAGAACAAATACAGAATGTTATTTCCGTTGGTATGCTGAGTGAGGGATGGGATGCAAAGACCGTCACACATATTATGGGGCTACGGGCATTCAGCAGCCAGTTATTGTGCGAACAGGTTGTTGGCAGAGGACTTAGGAGAACTTCATATGACATCGGCGGGGATGGATTATTTGAACCTGAGTATGTAAATATTTTTGGAGTGCCATTTACATTCCTGCCCCATGAAGGCGGCACTGATGGACCACCGCCTCCACCGCCTACGCCTAAGACAAAGATCGAACCATGCAAAGAAAAGGCAGAGCATGAAATTACTTTCCCTAATATTTTACGCATTGATCATATTTACAAGCCACAACTCAGTTTGGATTTGGCGAAGGTAAAACCGCTTGAGCTAGACCCTTATCAGTCTATTACAGAGGCAGAATTAGCCGCTATTATTGCTGGCAAACCAAATCCTGCAGCCCTGACTGAAATTGATTTGAAGGAAATCGGCGAAAAGTTTCGTCTACAATCAATTGTGTTCAGGATTGCGTCAACTATTTATAACTCTGAGAAGAGGCCTGCTTGGAAAGGGAGTAAAGAAACCTTCCTAATACAGTTAATAGGGATTGTTGAGCAGTTTATATATTCCGATAAGATAGAGATTAAGAATCCCTTGTTTAATCAGGACGAAGCGCGTAAGAGGATACTCATTATGCTGAATATGAATAAAATTATACAGCATATTTGGAATGAAATTAGAGCAGAAAATACAACGCAACTCACACCTGTATTCGACAAGGAACATCCAATTCGCTCAACTGCTGATGTAAGAACATGGTGGACAAGCAAACCTTGCGAAAATTTTGGTAAATCTCATATAAACTTCACAGTTATTGACATAAACAGCAAATGGGAGTATCTTGGAGCTAACACTATTAACAGTGTAGTTAAGTCATTTGTGAAGAATGACCATTTAGGGTTCGTAGTTTATTATAACTATCGTGGAGTAATCAGGAGTTATTTCCCTGATTTTATTATTAAGTTAACAAGTGGTGATAATTTTGTTCTGGAAATCAAGGGACAAGATGATGAGCAGAACAGAACGAAGAGGGTTTTTTTGGACGAGTGGTGCAGAGCCGTAAATCAGCATGGCGGATTTGGTAAATGGAAATGGGCTGTATCTTTTGATCCTAATGATGTTGATACTATATTAAGTGCGCTGAACTGTAATTAAGAAGGGGACTCAATACTAAATTCGAAAACTATAAAACTATGGACAGCGACAATTGTGTTAAAATACGGCTATGGTAGTTTATGGAAATACGCAGGGCATCAGGAAGAAGACCGTCTCCGGTCTTGAGAAGATTTATCGCAGGAAGGTTCAACCAACCCGGATTATCTCTCAGGAGCTTGCCCGCTATCTCACAGAGCAATCCGCAGAGATTAACAGGCAGCTTGGCGTGCTTATAACCCGTAATGGCACGGTAAGCCACGTCATCATAGGTGATTCCAACTCCATATTCCTGCCGGAGCTGTCCGCCTACCCGCTTGGGAAAAAATACCTCCGCGGCCTCAGATTCGTCCATACACACCTGAAAAACGAGCCGCTTACCAATGACGACCTCACAGACCTCGCCCTCCTGCGCTTTGACTATATCGCCGCCATCGGCATAAAGGATAACCTGCCTGACAGGTTTTATACCGCACATCTGACCGCCCAAATAGGCGATAAGCCATATGAGATTAACCCTGCCGTCAATTTCTATAACGATTCGATTGATTTCCTCGCCCATGTCGGGGCCATCGAGGAGGAAATGGGGCGGCAACGCCCATCAGCGGCAGACGCGGCCAGTGAAAAGGCCATTATTATCTCAGTATCTCAAGGCCAGAAACATGAAATGGAAGAATCCCTTGATGAGCTTCAGGAGCTGTGCGCCTCAAGCGGCATCGCCGTTGTTGACAGAGTAATCCAGCGCCCTAAGACAATAAACCCCAGATATCTGCTTGGCGCGGGAAGGCTCAAGGAATTAATTATTGACGCACTTGGAAAAGGGGCAAGCCTGCTCGTGTTCAACGAAAACCTTTCGCCGTCACAGACGCTGGCCGTTGCTGAACTCACTGAGATAAAGGTTATCGACAGGACGGCTCTGATTTTAGACATCTTCGCGCGCCGCGCCATGAGCCGCGACGGCAAGGTGCAGGTGGAGCTTGCCCAGTTGAAATACCGCCTCCCGCGCCTCACTGGAAAAGGCACCGCTATGTCGCGCCTCACCGGCGGCATCGGAGGGCGCGGCCCCGGTGAGATGAAACTCGAAATCGACCGCCGCCGCGTCAGAGACAGAATTAATATTCTCGAAAAAGAACTCATAAAACTCTCAAAGGCACGCGTCCAGCGCCGCGCCCGCCGCAGCAGTAGTGACCTGCCCATCGTCTCTATCGTTGGCTACACAAACGCGGGTAAATCCACGCTGCTTAACAACCTCACCGAAAGCGCCGCCTTCGTAGAGGACAAGATGTTCGCCACCTTAGACACCTCTACGCGCAGGCTTCGATTCCCCCAGGAGCGGGACGTCATCATAACCGACACCGTGGGTTTCATTAAGGACCTGCCGCGCGACCTCATCACCGCATTTAAGGCAACGCTTGAGGAGCTTGAGGACGCCGGCACCCTCATCCATCTCGTTGACGCGTCTAATCCAAGATTTGAACAACATATCGAATCCGTAGAAAATATATTGAAAGACCTCAAGATTGACACTAAACCCACTTTACTTGTGTTCAACAAAACAGATAAAATCCCTGAGGACGAGATAGAGAGCATTTTAAATAGATATGGGGCTGTCGGCATATCGGCAATTAATCCCTCTACATTCGAGCCGCTCATTGAGGCCCTGAAAGAGAGGGTTTTCTCAATTGGCCGCCCCGATAATCTAAGTAATCTAATTAATCTGTTTAAGGAGGAGCCGGACAGTGGAGTTTGAGCCAAAATGGATAGCATGGGAGATAACCCGACGGTGTAACCTGCGCTGCGTACACTGCCGCTCGTCAAGTGAGGCCGCTGTAAGCGGCCACCCCGATTTTTCATTCGATGAGGCGTGCCGCATCCTTGATGACATATCGAGCTCCGCCAATCCCGTCATTGTGCTAACGGGCGGGGAGCCGCTCATTCGGGAAGATGTGTTCGATATTGCCAAATACGGCGGCTCTAAAGGGCTTCGCATGTGCCTCGCCACAAACGGGACGCTGGTAACGGACGCCGTCTGCGCCGCAATAAAGGACGCCGGCATTAAGATCGTCTCGCTTAGTATAGACGGCCCTACCGCAGAGATACACGATAATTTCAGAGAGCACAAGGGCGCCTTCGACGGCACGATTGCCGCGGCCCGGCTTTTTAAACAACACGGTATTGAATTTATAATAAACTCATCGTTTACGAAGAGAAACCAGGAGGACATTCCCGCGGTTTACGCTCTCGCCAAATCCCTCGGCCCTACGGCCTGGTACATGTTTATGATAGTACCCACAGGCAGGGGCCGCGATATCATGGATGAACTTATATCAAAAGAGGACTACGAAAAAATCCTCAACTGGCACTATGACATGGAAAAAAATGAAACAGACATCCTCGTCAGGCCGACATGCGCCCCCCATTATTATAGGATTGTCTTACAGCGGGCGAAACATGACGGCGAAAAGATGAGGCAGCGTACGCTGAAATTCTCAACAGGCGGCAGCAAGGGCTGCATCGCCGGACAGTTGATATGCCTTATCGATGTTGACGGCATGGTGCTGCCGTGCAGTTATTTCCACGTACCGGCGGGTAATATAAAAGATCAGCCGTTTAAAGCAATATGGGAGAACTCCACGCTGTTTAAGGACTTGAGGGATTTCAAGAGCTATAAGGGCAGGTGCGGCAGGTGCGAGTTTATCAAGGTATGCGGAGGGTGCCGTGCGAGGGCATATTCTATGTGCGGCGATTATATGGAAGAAGAGCCGTTTTGCGGTTATCAGCCCCGTCAGTTCAATGAACCAAAAAAACAAGGAGGCAAGTTGCCCAATGAATAACACGTTTTTAAGGGCCTGCATGGGGAAAGAAATGGACTATACGCCTGTGTGGATTATGCGGCAGGCGGGACGCTATCTGCCTGAGTATCGCAAGATTCGCGAGAAGGTGGATTTTCTGACCCTCTGCAAGACCCCTGAGCTGGCGGCGGAGGTTACCACACAGCCGGTTGACATACTCGGCGTCGATGCGGCGATACTATTTTCGGACATCCTGATACCCATAGAGAAAATGGGGCTTAAACTAAAGTTCTATGAAAAGAAAGGCCCAAAATTCAGCAATCCCATCAGAATCCAACAAAATGTCGACAAATTAAAGGTCATAAATCCCGATGAGGATGTCCCCTATGTGCTTGAGACTATAAAGATACTTCGCAAGGGATTGAAAGTCCCGCTGATTGGTTTCTCAGGTGCCCCATTCACAGCGGCCACATACATGATTGAAGGGGGCAGCTCGAAAAACTTCCTCAAAACCAAACGAATCATATACAACGACCCCCAGCTTTTTACATCGCTGATGGATAAAATAACTGAGACCACTATCGCGTACCTCTCTGCCCAGATAAAGGCCGGTGCGCAGGCCGTACAACTATTTGACTCATGGGCGGGGGCGCTTTCACCGTCGGACTACGAGGTGGCCGCGTTTCCCTATGCGAAAAAGGCAATTGAGGCATTAAAACCCCTTGGTGTTCCAGTCATATATTTCGTAAACGACTGCGCCGGAGTCCTTGACATTGCAGCGCGCGCAGGTGCCGACGTAATGGGTGTGGACTGGAGAATAGACATGGCAGAGGCAGTTAAAAAGATGGGTAAAAAACTCACCGTGCAAGGCAATCTTGACCCGTGCGTACTTTTCTCAACGAAAAACCATATAAAAGAAATGGTGGTAGATATTATTCGGAAGGCAAAAGGGGCAAGGGCACATATATTCAACCTCGGCCACGGCATCCTTCCGGAAACACCTCCGGAAAACGTAAAGACATTGGTTAAAATCGTACACGATGCCGGTTATATTTAAAAAAAGCCCATGCTTGATATTTCTGGATTCCTGCTTTCGCAGGAATGATAAACGTGGACAGGGTGGAAAGACATGGAGACAATCGGCGTCTTACTATTAAACCTCGGCGGCCCTGATTCGCTTGAGGCAGTGCGGCCGTTTCTTTATAACTTGTTTTCAGACAGGCTGATAATCAAGCTCGGCCCTCCGTTTATGCAAAGGCCGATAGCCGCCCTGATTGCCGCAACAAGGGCAAAGAAGAGCCGCGCGATGTACGCCCAAATAGGCGGCAGGTCGCCCCTTGTGCGCATCACCACCGCGCAGGCAGAAGCCCTCTCCATATCTCTAAACGAAGGCAGCCCGGAAGGAAAACCGCCATTTGCCGTATTTACCGGCATGAGATACTGGCGCCCATATATTGAAGACGCGGTGAAAACGGCCTATGGCGCCGGTATAAGAGAATTCGTCGCGGTAGGACTCTATCCCCATTACAGCCTTGCCACAACCGGCTCTTCGTTTGCCGAACTTGAGCGCGTGTTGTCAAAGAAAAAATATCCCGCACGGTGCCGGTACATAAGGTCGTGGCCTGATAACCCCCTCTACATCGCTGCCCTTACTGAGCTTATCAACGAGGGGATTGCGGGGTTTGGAGGCAGACGCCCCCATATAATCTTCAGCGCCCACGCCCTGCCAGAGTATTTTATTACACAGGGCGACCCATACGTTGCAGAGATAAACAGGACTATCGCCGCCCTCATGCCGGCACTCAAAGGCTATGAAGTCCATCTCTCATACCAGAGCAGGAGCGGCCCGGTAAAATGGCTTCAACCCTCAACAGAAAATACGATTATAAAACTCTCCGCCTCCAGCATAAAGGACGTCCTCGTGGTTCCTATAAGCTTTGTCTCAGACCACATAGAAACTTTATATGAGATAGATATTTTTTATAGGGATTTTGCATTAAAACATGGTATAATCCTAAAGAGGGTCAGTGCGTTAAACACGCACCCTGTATTTATACAGGCACTAAAAACTCTCATACTTGACGCACTTAAATAACAAGCGGCCGGTAGCACGGCAAGAGAGGGGCGGAACATGAAGACAGCCATAATAGGCGGGGGTATCTCAGGGCTTGCCCTCGCATATTTACTAAGAGAGGAATGCCCCGGCGCCGATTTGACGATATATGAGGAGTTGCCGCGCCCGGGTGGTAAGATTTGGACTGAAAGGCACAATGGCTTTCTGCTTGAGGGCGGTGTAAACGGCTTTCTCAATAACAGGCCCAAGACCCTTGAGCTTGCGGCACGCCTCGGCCTCATGCCACTCAGAAGCAGCGACAAGGCAAGAATCAGATATGTGTACTCTAAGGGCAGGCTTAATCGCATACCGGAAGGTATATTAGATTTTTTTCAGTCCGGCTTGCTCAGCGTTCGCGGCCGGGTGAGGATAGTCCTCGAAACCATAGCGCCACACTCGTCCAACACTGATGAGACACTTTCTGAGTTTGCCATCAGACGCCTTGGGCGCGAGGCATATGAGACGCTGATAGACCCGATGGCGTCGGGCATCTACGCGGGGGATTCGACACTGCTGTCGTTAAAATCGTGTTTCCCTAAGATATATAACCTTGAGGCCAAATATGGAGGCCTGATAGTTGGAATGCTCAGGATGAAATGGGCGGCAAGGAAGACGGGCAAAAACGTATCGGCCGGTCCAGGCGGCGTCCTGACCTCGTTTCAGGACGGGATGGGAACATTAATCGACACCCTCGCCGCAAAACTCGGCAGTGCCCTTGTCAACAACCGGCGCGTTACCGCGATAGAAAAGACAGCAGATAAGTATCATATCCATTTTAAAGACGCCCCGCCTGAAGAGGCGGACATCGTGGTACTTGCCGCCCCGGCACACGCCGCAAAGGACATATTATATGGCCTTGATAAGAGTCTCTCCCGGCAGCTTGCCGAAATCCCGTATCCATACGTAACGGTCGTATCAATGGCATTTAAGCGGGAGGCGGTAAAGAGTAACTTCGACGGGTTTGGTTTTCTTATCCCGTACAAAGAGGGCAGGAAAATTCTTGGGACACTCTGTGACTCAAGCACCTTTGCCGGCAGGGCGCCAGAGGGGTATATGCTCTTTCGCACAATGCTTGGAGGGGCAAGGGCGGGTGCAATCGCAGCCCTCGACGGCGAAAAAATAATTGATACCGTATTTTCCGAACTTTCTGATATAATAAAAATAAATGGGACGCCAGAAATGGTAAAAATATTCAGACACGAGAAGGCCATACCACAGTACAACAAAGGGCACGCCGCCCTTTTAGGCAGTATTAGTGAATCGCTCAAGGCACACGACGGACTCTACCTCCACGGAAACTCATACACAGGAATAAGCGTAAACGACTGCATCGAACAATCATACTCTCTGGCATACTCTCTTGGCAGCTCAATAATGGGGAAAAACCGTTTATGACGGTAAGGGATGAGATATAAATCATGAGGGCCAGCGGCCCTGCTAATACGTTACGTTAAGGAGGCCATAATGACGGAAGCGGAAATCATTGAGCACCTGAGGCAGCAAAATGAGTTATTCAAACAGCTGGAGGAAGACCACAGGCATCTCGACACACAGATAGACGAGTTTGACAAGAAGAGATTCCTGACGACCGAAGAGGATATCAAAAGAAAGGAACTGCAAAAGACAAAACTCTACAAAAAGGACAGGATAGCACAGATGATAAGGGACTATAAGCGCTCGGAGAATTAGTCTGGAACGCCGATATAATATGAAACATTGAAGGAGACACGAGATAATGCGAAGCGATAAGATAAAAAAAGGCGTGGACAGGGCCCCGCACAGGGCGCTGCTCTATGCAACGGGCATCCCTAAGTCTGAAATGAATAAACCCTTCATAGGCGTTGCAAGCAGTTTTACCGACGTAATCCCAGGGCATGTGGGGATGAGGGAGCTGGAGCGTTTTATAGAGAAAGGGGTTCATACTGGCGGGGGATATCCGTTTTTCTTTGGTGTGCCCGGCATATGCGACGGGATAGCTATGGGACACAGCGGGATGCACTATTCGCTTCCATCAAGAGAACTGATAGCTGACATGGTAGAGGCAATAGCAAACGCGCATCAGTTTGACGCGCTGGTATTATTGACTAACTGCGACAAGATAACCCCCGCGATGCTGATGGCGGCGGCGCGGGTAAATATTCCATCCATAATAGTAACGGCCGGGCCGATGCACTCCGGCTACCTGAAAGGAAAGCGCCTGTCGCTGGTTAATGACACGTTTGAGGCGGTTGCGAGACACAGACAGGGCCTCATAGGGGACAAAGAACTTGAAGCGCTTGAGATGTGTGCCTGCCCGGGGGCGGGTTCGTGCCAGGGCATGTACACGGCCAACACAATGGCCTGCGTGACGGAGTCCATAGGGATGTCCCTGCCGTACTGCGCCTCTGCCCTTGCCGTATCGTCGGAGAAAAAGAGGATCGCCTTTGAGAGCGGCCGAAGGATAATCGAGCTGGTAAAAAAGGGGATAACACCCAGAAAGATAATGACGAAAAAGGCCTTTGAAAACGCCATACGTGTTGACACCGCTCTGGGAGGTTCCACCAACACGGTGCTGCATATACCGGCGATAGCCCATGAAGCGGGCGTAAAACTTCCCATAGAGGTATTTGACACGTTGAGCAAGACCACGCCGCATATAGCCAACATGCTGCCCGGCGGGCAGCACTATCTTGAAGACCTGCACTACGCCGGCGGCATCCCCGCGGTGCAAAAAAGGCTCTCACACCTCATGCAGGACAATATAACCGTATCTGGCCGTAAGGTGTTTGAAATAGTAGAAGACGCGTCCATTGAAGATGAGGACGTTATCGTACCCATAGACAAGGCATACCACCCGCAAGGCGGCATAGCTATAATGAAGGGCACGCTTGCCCCGGGCGGCGCCGTAGTGAAACAGTCGGCGGTGATAGAGAAGATGATGGTGTTTGAAGGCGCGGCACGCGTGTTTGACTCTGAGGACGACGCAATAAAGGTAATACTGGATGGCAAAATACAACCCGGCGATGTAGTGGTGATAAGATATGAAGGCCCAAAAGGCGGCCCCGGCATGAGGGAAATGCTCACGTCAACGGCGGCAATAGCCGGCATGGGGCTGAATGAATCGGTGGCCCTGATAACCGACGGGCGATTCTCCGGCGGCACGCGCGGCCCGTGCATAGGCCATGTATCGCCTGAGGCGATGGAAGGTGGCCCGATAGCAATAATCAGAGACGGCGACAAAATCAGAATAGATATACACGAAAGGCGCCTCGACATGCTGATTTCCGATGAGGAAATCAAGCAGCGGTTTAAGGTGTGGAAGCCTATTAAGCCCAAGATAACGACCGGCTACTTGTCCAGATACGCACAAATGGTTACATCGGCGGGCACGGGCGCGATAATGAAGACCTTTGGGGAGTAATTATTCGTAAGTACGGGTGAAGGGGGTTACCCCCCTTCGTCTTTAATCCTTCCCCTGCCCAAAAAGGAGACAAACATGTTGACATACGCAAAAAAAACACTATTTACGATGATTTTAATGGGTCTGCTATTGTCTGATAGTTCGGCGGGGGACACGGGCTACCATGTAATCAATAAGTTGCAACTTGGCGGCGAAGGCGGCTGGGACTATCTGACAGTGGATAGCGCGGCGCGGAGGCTCTATATCTCTCGCGGCACTCACGTGATGGTAGTTGATATTGATACAAATAAGCCGGCGGGCGATATTTCCGATACCCCGGGCGTACATGGAATAGCCGTCGCGCTGGAGCTGAACCGCGGTTTTATCAGTAACGGCAAGGGCAACACGGCCGCCATCTTCGACTTGAAAACACTGAAAATAATAGCGACAGTTAAGACCGGAGAAAATCCCGACGCCATCCTCTATGACACGGCAACTAAGCGGGTATTCACATTCAATGGCCGCAGTAAAGACGCCACTGTGTTTAGCGCCGTCTCTGGAGAGGTAGCCGCAACGATTGCCCTTGGAGGCAAGCCGGAGTTTGCCGCGGCTGACGGTGCCGGCAAGGTTTACGTGAATATTGAAGACACGAATGAGGTCGTCGAAATCGACAGCCGGAAGTTGTCAGTAACTAGGCGTTATGCACTCAACCCATGCGAAGAGCCGACGGGGATGGGATTTGACCCGGAGCACCACCATGTCTTTGCGGGATGCCACAACAAGTTAATGGTTATTTTGGACACCACAACGGGCAAGGTTACCTCGTCTGTGCCGATAGGCGAAGGCGTAGACGGCAACGGTTTCGACGTGGGTACCGGACTTGCCTTCAGCGCCAATGGCGACGGCACGCTTACCGTTGTACGTGAATCATCACCCGGCAAGTTTGAGGTGGCAGATACAGTTATCACACAACAGGGCGCCCGAACGATGGCAATTGATACTAAGACACACAACATATATCTGCCCACCGCGCAATTCGCTCCGGCTGCGGCGTCATCTGACGGGAAAAAACAACGCCCCGTGCCGGTTAAGGACACGTTTGTAGTGGTCGTAGTTGGGAAATAACACCTCCTAATCATCCTTAATTTCGTGCGACACCTGTGGAGATTCACTGCGGCTGGCCTGAGCGCGTGCTGTCCCTGTTTATAAATTTAAAAATACAGGGTAATTTCTAAAATAATTAAGGTATAATAAATAGAATTATGACTAATCATGAGATTAATTTAAAAAATAGTAAGACATACACATTTAAAGTCGTGGTAGAGCCGGATGAGGACAGATGGTTTGCCTATTGTCCCGCTCTGCACGCCAGGGGAGCCGCTACATGGGGTTATACTCAGGAAGAAGCCCTTAAAAACATACGCGAAGTAGTGGAAATGACGGTTGAAAGCATGATTGAAGACAACGAAACAATCCAGGAAAGTGAAGAGATCGGGGTAACAATGTTTTCCGATGTGCGGGTAGCTGTTGTTGTATAGCCTATGCCCATTGATTATAAACAACTTAGGAGCCTCAAAGTCAGAGACTTGGTTAATGCCCTCCTCAAAGATGGATTTTATTTACGGAACCAAACCGGCAGCCACCAACAATACCAGCACCATGATGGCCGCAGAGTAACCGTCTCTTATCATAGGTCTGGTGAAACCTTTACCCCTCAAATACTTAAATCTATGATAGACATACAAGCTATGTGGACAGAAGAAGATTTAAAACGACTTAAAATTCTTAAACCTAAAAACGGCAGTTAAGTGTCAAAAGCACCCGGCATAAGTGCAAAATAAAATGGTTGAGCGGGTGGTTTTTGTAGAATTAGTCTAAAAGCGCATGTGATAATAATCTTCATTTTTTCTGCGGTAT
>JADFXO010000299.1 GCA_015233485.1 Nitrospirota bacterium | reverse complement strand
CGTTGTCCAGAATCGAAGCCGGGAAGATTACCGCAGGTAAAACCTTTGAAACAATTATGCAAAGGATAGAAAACGTATGCAAAATCTAAATAGAAATTTGCATGAGAGGTACATGAGCGGTGTATTTTCTATAAACCCTTATTCTACGGTGTTTTTAAATGATTAGCCCATGCAAAAAATCGCCTTTATCTTGTAGGAAATCGCCTTTATCTTGTAGCGAATCGCCTTTATCTTGTAGCAACGGTTTACATAGAACCTTAATACATGCGGCTTTACAGAGGAGTTGCACGCTTAATTATATTAATTATATAAACTGGATGCAAAAACTTGCTATCGCAGTTTTGCATGAGTTACCAAGTACTAGCACCCAAGCCCAAGCACCTAGGAGAAACAAGGTAAGGAGACTATATGTATTACTTTTTGATAAGTAACTTAAACATGAACCCAAAAACTACCTGAGTAGTTTAATCATTATGAAAAAGGAGCAGATATGCTGACGAAGTACACTATGAAAGAAGAGTTTGTTGACGAGGCTTTAGAGATAGCCTTGTTAAAAGCACTAACAGAGAACCCAGAGAATTATTGGAACTTACTGGATTTACTACCACCTGGATGTTTTTATAGGTACCAGGAAGAGTTCAAATCAATAGCGAAATCTATTGAGTCAGAAGCAACCTGTGAGATGCAAATTAATGTTGAGCCACACCCGGAACCGGTAGAGGCTGCTAAAACACTAGCCGCTCTTTATAAATCACGTTTACTAGTGGATGTTGCTCAAAGATTCATGGAAAATTTACGAGACAGGAAAGCTTTTGAGGAGGTAGTCTCAGAAGTTGAAACAGGTGTTGCTCTTGCTCAGCAGGCAGTTAAAGAGCTAAGTGCTGGACAGATTGTGGCACTGCCTGAGTTATTGGTTACCGTCCTTCAAGAGGTACAAGCAAAAATCCAGCTTATAAGTGAAAAAGGGCCTGGTGCTGTTATAGGCATACCTTCGGGGATTTCGCCACTAGACAGTCTTCTTGGCGGCTTTCAAAGGGGCATTATCATGTTGGCCGCTGAACCGGGCAAAGGCAAAACTACCTTCCTAGTCCAAATGTGTATCAGCGCAGCACTCAATGGATTTCCTGCGATATTCGTAAGTTTTGAGGAATCGCTATCGAACCTAGGCCTCAAGTGCATATGTAATGTCTCAAAAATGGATAGTAAGCCATATAGAGAAGGTTATGGAGATATTGTAAAGTTTGAAGATGCCATATCTAAACATGCAGCCGACTTATCTTTAGTTCATTTTATCGAAGGTAGTGGAAAACTTTCAATAGACCAAGTTAGAGGAAAAGCCTTACAGGTTATTAGTAGGTGTAAAACAAGTAAATGCCTTATTGTTGTGGATTATTTGCAGGCGTGGGCATCTCTATATCACGGTTATGAGGATTATAGACATGTGATTTCGAGTTTTGCTGGAGAGCTGAGGGGATTATCGAAGAGATTAGATAGTCCGGTACTAGTCGTGTCAAGCCAAAACAGGGGCGGGCAGAACACCAGTAAACTTACTTCTTTAAAAGAATCCGGCGACTTAGAATACGGGGCGGATGCAGCATTGTTCCTGACAGATACGACCAACACTATCTTTCCGATAACACCACCAGCGCGTGGGATAGAGTTATCGGTTGAGAAAAACCGTTATGGCGATAAAGGGAAGATCGCCCTTGTGTTTCGTCCAGATTTCGGATTATTCATGGAACCAATCGATTACTCCATGCTTTCAACTAACATACCTAACATTTTTGGGAGATAAAATCCATGGGAAAGAAAGTAAATTTATCCTATAGAGAACTTATCGAATTTCGTAATCAAGGTGAAAGTACAAAACCTGCTGACCATCAAAGGTATTACTGTCCTATACATGGCAGCGATAATCAAAGAAGTCTTACACTTAATGTTACGACAGGACGCTTTAAATGTTTCAACTGCGAGGCTTGGGGTTTTCTGTCTGATATTCCTGGCTCTATAGTCGCAGGAGGGGAGAGTTCCTCATTGTCTTCCAAAACGGTAAGACCAAAAGAAATAGACTACGAAGAAGCAAACAGTGTCTTTACCAGGATTCTTAGTGACTATCAAATGAAATTGAAGCAAAACGCTGGAGCCCAACAATACTTGAAAGGAAGAGGCATAACGTTAGAACTGGCGTTAGAATATGGTGGTGGATATGCCGGAAAAGGACAATGGGCACATTTCAGTGAGCGTAGTAACGAGACCAACGTAATTGCTGTCAGGCAATACGAACTCGGCAGAATCGTTTTCCCACACACGGATCCTAATAATCTAATCATCAATCTTTACGGGCGAGCTCTTGAGAACAAGGCAATATATGATGTACCCATGGCACCGGGGCTTAAACATGACCATCTTGAAAGTACTCCGGGTGTATTCAACGGCAAGGCTTTAAAGGAAGAGACAGTGTTTGTTTGTGAAGGGGTGTTCGACGCCCTTTCACTAATCGCTGCCGGATATCCCAACTCTTGTGCTATCTTCGGGAAAAACAACCTTAGGTGGGATTGGGTTAAGTCTAAAACCGTAATATTCTGCTTTGATAATGATATTGCAGGAGATGATTGGAAAAAGCTAGCTCATGAAGGTATCCTAAGAGGTAAGAATATATATTATCTACCGAAGCAGCTTTATAAAGAATACAAGGACCTTAATGAGTTATGGGCGGCAACTGGTAAAATTGATATAGGCAACCCATGCGACTCATCTGAAACCTCCAATGAAATTAAAACCACTGTGAACTCTATCAGACCATCACATATTCTTATTAACGGTCCAGATAAGTTGACGGAGCCATTAGAACCGTTTAAGAATCAGAAAGAAATCGCATTATATGTACTCACCGCTAATTTCCCCACTGATTACATATTGCGAGTACTGATAATTGCCGCACCTAATGTTCCTACTATGGTAATACACACGGACAGGTTATCTGAGGCTGATAAAACCGCTTTAAAGGATGTTTTATCCACAGATAGTGTAAAGATATTCCATAACGGCAAAGATGCGCTTAAAGCATTTCAAAAGGCAAGTATTGAGGTGAAAGGTAAAATATTCGATACACTGCTTGCATGGGAAATCCTTTTTGCAGGAATTAATGCCAAAAGTGACTTAGGTAGTATTACCAAACATTACTTGAACGAATCGCTTCCTTATGTAGGCAATTTAAACGTAAGTGTATTTGGAAGTCCTCTGACAGCTGACCAGTTAAATTACACCACTCAAGCCACAGAAGCATTGATAAGGATAAAAGAAGTGCTATCGGAAGAATTGGAGAAAAACAGATTATCTGTAACGGCATCACTTGAATTTGCTTGCATTCCTGTTGTAGCACAGATGGAACTGAATGGAGTTTGGATAGACAGGAATCATCTAGACAAAATCGAAGATAAATATAAAGGTTTAAAGGATATCGCGCAGAAAAAGTTAGATGCTCAGTTTAGTAAATCTTATATGTATAAAAACCGCACAAAACTACTATCGAATTTACAGGAATTATTAAAAATCAACTTGAGCTCTACATCTAATGACGAACTAATACCCCTGGCAGACGAACATCCTATACTTAAGGCAGTAGTTCTTTACAACAAAGCATCAACAGCTTTTGGCTTTTGTTTCAGTCTCAATGGCTCTTTAGCCGTATATTCGGATGATAGGCTCCGCTCAGCTTACTCACAAATTGGTACTGCAACAGGGAGACTTTCCTGTGAAGGTTTTAATGTACAAGGCGTTCCTAAGAATCCAGTTTTCCGCCGGTGTATTGCTGCACAAAAAGGTTCAGTGTTAATTTCCGCCGATTATTCTCAGATTGAACTAAGAATCATAGCGGAAATAACACAAGACCCGGTACTGCTCGATGCATTTAGACGCGGAGAAGACATCCATAAGCTAACAGCTTCGTTTGTTCTCAATAAACCACAGGAACAAGTAACAAAGATAGAGCGAGATACAGCTAAGGCCTTTAATTTTGGTATCATGTACGGAATGAGTCCAAAAGGATTAATTGAATATGCTGAGAAGAAATATAAGGTTACTATGAGTGAGACAGATGCTCAGAACTTCATCAATAAATTCTTCAACGTATACGCCGGTGTCCATGCATGGTACGAAAACATTAAACACCAGCAAGTTTACGAAAGCAGAACGATAGGAGGAAGACGTCGCCTGTGGAGTGAAGTAGCTCCTTACCGTGAGTTGTTGAGCTCTCCGATACAGGGCACCAATGCGGATATAATTAAACTGGCCCTTATTATGCTCCATGAAAAGATAAAGGGAAGCACTGCAAAAATTATTATAACGGTGCATGATGAGATTGTCGTTGAGGTTACTCATGAGCAAGCTGAAAAGATTGCTAAGATAATACAGAATGTAATGGTAGTTGCTGGCCAGTACTACATCAAAACTGTTCCTATCATAGTAGACGTGAAAATTGCGAACAACTGGAGTGAGAAGTAGAAAATAAGACACCTCTATTTTGATGAAAATTTGCCGCTTCCTGCCATGTTTCAGAGAGGATTAAGGTATTTCATCGTCTTTGTGGTTTTTCTTTCAAAATAGAGGCGTTTAAAAGGATTGGCCGAATCAGTGGAATACGTAGTAGATATCAGTAATGTGATTTACTTGTCAGATGAGCGACATTGTAAAACATTGTTTAACCGCTGCAGCTGTCGATGGTGCCGGTTGCGATTCTTATGTTCATTAAAGCGTAACACTCTCGCAGGTGTTGATTTTGCCGATATAGCAACCTATAGTTTGCAAGGTTTCCGGAGACTGGTTTAACTTTTCGTATGACAAGATAAATATCATTCATACTCTATAAAAGTGATAGGATTGCTTATTATGCTTGCTACAACGGCAAATTAACATATGCGATGTTCATTTAGGTGCCGACATCTGTTCTCGCTTATTTGTGATAAAGGAATAATGAGAGTGAA
>JADFXO010000298.1 GCA_015233485.1 Nitrospirota bacterium | reverse complement strand
TTATATAACCCGTTATTACTATCTTGGTTGTGTAGGTTTTATCATTAACATTTATCTCCACGCTTTTTATCCTCAGCACCGGCCTTGCGTCCTGGACGGCCTTAAAGAATTTATAGGTCTGCTTGATCTGCCCTTGTACCCTTACCATCACGGAGGCCTCGATTAAAACAGCGTCCTCCGTACCTTCAATGAGCTGAAAGTTCTGCACAACCAGCGCATTTGCCTCCGCCGATTTCGTTAGTAAATTTACTATTTCCGTCTGTATTGCCGTCCTGTTGCTTCCTTTGGTATATATTAAAGACGCCAGTTCGTTATTTACTTCGGGGTCGTCCTTGGTGTCAACCGCGAGATATTTTTGAAGCAAATCCGACTTCGCGGCATAGGCGGAGAGATAGTCCTCTACTACGGCCGTTCTTTTTTCTACGGCTGTCTTAACCGGAACTACGGCAAAACGAGCTATCGATAAGACTATCAACAGATATAATCCTGCCTTTTTAAGATTGCCGCCTTTGATATTCATTCTTTCAATTACCGTTTTCCTTCTAAAACAACTTATTGGTTTTCATTATCGCCGAAGGGCTTGACGCCCTGTTTACAGTACCCGGAGGCGTCCCGACGGAGTTTGGGTTAGCGTTCATGACAGCCGCGGGGATTGACGTCTTGCTATAAATCCCCTGCGGCGCGGCCACATGAGGTACTGACGCCGTCGATGTTGAGATAAAGGCCGGGCTTGAGGCGTTGGAAGTCCCGGCTATTATATTGCGCATGTCTATGGAGAGGCGAAACCTGTAGGTCTGGCCTTCTCTGGATGGTTCTCCCACGAGTTTTACCGTTTCGACCTCTTTCAAAGTGCTCAGCTTGCTTATCACCCCCGAAGGGTTGGCCGAGACGATGTTGACATCGGCGTTTCTGTTATTTATGTTTAGCTGTGTTATATAGGCGCCGTCGGCAAGCGACCTCGTCAGAACCTCAAGCACCTCAAGCGGGGTTGCGAACTCGCTTACCTTTTTGGCCAGGCCAACAAGCAGTTTTGCCGTTACATCCTTGTCCTGCAGTTCTATAAGCTCGTTTATCTTTTTTGTCACCCTCGCGGTTTCTCTTTCAATGTCCTCAAGGGATGTGTCAAGTTTTTTTATTGACATATAGGAGGAAATCAGATAGGCCGCCATGCCATACAAGGCAACCCTGAAGAGCAGCTCCGTATCCACCGCCGAGTGCCACGGCCTCGTCTTAAACTGGGCCAGCTTTAAGGCGTTTAAACCCCTCAACGATACGGGAAATCCGGTATCCTCTATAGTATTTACCGGAATATCCATAATATCCATAACGGGGCCTCCTGGCAGAAGATTTACCCCGCACACGTTTACGCGCCTCATCTGCTGCCGGTAAGCCCCAAGGCCGCGCAAAAAAACCTCCACACCGCTTTCACTAAGCGGCACAGCAAGGGTACGAAAGCCAATAAAGCCGTTTGGGCCGTGGGCAAAGGCGTAAATCTTTTCCCCCTGGGCATATATAGTGGCCTCAGGGGCATCCGATACGAACAACAAATCCTCAGGGATCAGGTAATTAGAGTGAAAACCCTTTGCCACCTCTTCCACAACGCGGCTCTCCCACGCCCAGATATCCACGAGCGTGTAGTTTGCATGGCTTTCAAAGACATTGAAGTGAAACGCAGGGTTGGCAATCATAGGGAACAGTTCTGATACATCGTTAGATATGATTCCTTTGAGGTTTTTTTGTATTAATGGGGGATACTTTTCTCTCCAATAGTAGACCAGCTCCTTGCCAATGACAAGGATGTTTTTCCCCATAATTTTGTTAACCATTGAGGAGTTCCCGCTTAGGGCCGCGCTTATGCCCGCCTTTGATACGTTGTAGAAATCGCAGCCTGCACCACGGGCGTAGCAGACCGTCAGGGATTGCCCCAAAAACCCCATCCTACCGCTGCCACTTAGCGACGGCATTCGATTAAATCTACCGGCGAATCCCTTAAGCAGTTCCTGAAGCGCCTTCAAGGCTCTCTCAGCCCTCCTTCCAGTAGTAAACCGCATAGGGGGCAGTGGCCGTAGGAAACAGCCCAATACCTGCGTTTATCGTGTAGAGATTTTTCAAGTATCCGTAAGTCACCGTGATCTCAAGATAGCGCGACGGCTGAAACATGTCGTACTCAAGGCTGTGCATTCTCCTTCCGGTGAGATTATAAAATAACTCGTCCGGAATGTCCAGTCCCTTGTCAATATAATCCTGAATTATTTTTCGGTTCTCTTCGCTTATGTCCAAAGACGCCATAACCGTAAAAGGGGAGGCGGTAGCCGGATTAAATCCCCCCATGTTAGGGAAAATAGTAATATATGGTTTTATTTTCTTATATAATTCCCAGCTCATACCCCTTATGAGCAAGAGTTCCTCCATGTACTGCATAGAGAAATTCCTGGGGGTATAAGGCATCCCGATACCCCGGTAATACTCGGACTCGGCGCCCAACGGCCTTGGTATGTCGTCGGCATCAGTCCAGTCGTTGAGGCTGTCTGTGATAATCCCTGCATTGCTTTTGGAATCCACAAGTTTAATGAGTTTTTTGAATTCGTTGCCGGCGCCCGCGTAAACCGATATCTTGCCGTTTGTGTCCTGTACATTAATTGATATATCGTCCCTGACCTTCAATGTCTGGTTGTTCATCGGAATCTTATCGAAACCTATTAGCGTTTTATCGGAGACGAGTATCCGGTTACTGCTTAGTGTGCCTGTGAGCATCGCAAAGAGCAGTGTGTCGAATACGGACACGGCCGTGGTCATTGCCTCAGCCTTTTCTTTCAACACTTGGGCGGTCTTGACATGCTCTTTCACCAGCCAGTTAAAGGCAATGCCTATTATGATGATTATTGAGGCCAGAAAAATCGTCAGCAATATTGCCGAGCCGGCCTCGTCTGTGTTGCCCCTTATCCTTGCCAGGCTCATCATCTCAGATTGAGGTTGGATTCTGGTAAATCGTAGAATTCGTGGACACGCTCAACATCAGCGCGTTGAAACGCCCATCCTTTTTGTAGGCTATCCTCAGGTATTTGGGCAGCTTTCCTCCACTTTTCCCGTAGTACTCACGGTTCCAGTCCCAGAGTTTCGTAAGCGGAGCCTCCACATAGCTTTCAAAGCTCACACTGCTTACATTTTCAATTATAACAAAAGAGTACCCCTTTTTATACCTGCCGCTTTGATAATCTGTTTCCAGCTCCTGCTGTTTTTTTACATACACCGGCAGCTCATAGTACACGACATCGAAGTTCTCATCGTGTCTTTCTTTGACTATCCATACGGCAACCGGCACATTATCAGCCATAGGAGAGGAGCTGACGTAACTTATCACGTCAGGGTTACAAGCAAAATAGGGATACCACTTCTGACGCGTTCCATCGTCTATGAAATAAAACAGCATCCCGCTGGCGCTCTTGTGTATCCAAAAGCTCCGCGCCACTTTCCAGAGATTCACCCCTTCGTCCATAACCTTCTTGTACTGCTTAAACGCCTGGTTCAGGGCGGCGGTAGACAACAGCACCATAGACGTAAATATTGCTATGGCCACGACCACCTCTATGAGCGTAAATCCCCTACGGTATTTCATCTGAGCTGCCCGATTTCGGCTTATACTTAAACAGAACTACACGGTAGTCCCTTGAAAGTGTATCGTACGTTAGTGTAAAGTCAACCCTGTACAGATAGATGTCATACTGCGTCGTAGTGTTTATGAGTATCGACGGCGTCCCCCGTCTTTCAAGTTCCGTCTTCCATGAAAGGTCCACTCCATCGCCGAGGGACTCCGTCCCTTGTACGGCCTTTATGGCGAATGCCCTGAGATAGTTTATTGCCTCCGGAACTTTAGACGAGATGATATTTGAGTCTCTCACCCTTGCAAGCGACTCAAACCCGATACGAAACAGGTACATGGTAGAGGCTATGCTTGCCGTGAGTATCAGACCGGCTATCAGGATTTCTATGACCAGAAAGCCGTCCTCACGGCGTCGTTTATCCATCGTTTTATCCACCGCGGGGCTCAGTTGTTCATCGTGATATTGCCCAACGGGGCAAAAATCTGCACGGTATATTTCATATCCTTAACGTAAACATCAATATTGCCGCCGCTTGTCGTACCATTATTAAAGAACATCACGGGGTGGTCCATAGACACGTATGCCGCAAGCGGGGGATTCTCTTTTTTTTCGCCGGATTTATCCAGCAGCGGCCACGCCGCGTCGTTTGCGTAGAGGATTCCGTCGACGGCCTTTATGTATATCTCATCTCCGGTGAGAAACGCCTCCCGCTGTATCTGAGTTACCAGAACGAGCAACCGCTCCGCCTGAAGCGATGCGGCGTATCTCTTGTACATATTTATGGAAAATGGGATAGTCACCGCCAGCAGCACGGAAATCAGCGCCGTTACTATCAGCAACTCTATGAGAGTAAACCCCCGCTGCCTCAAAACTTGATGTTCCCCACGCTCATAACGGTAAGTATCATGGATATGACTATAAAGCCCACTACCATTCCCATCACCGTTATAATCAGCGGCTCTACCAGAATGACTATCTTTTTAATCGTCCTCTTGAATCTATCGTCAAACACATTAAACAGCTATAAAAAAATCTCCTTCATATTGCCGCTTTTCTCTCCTACAGTTATCATGTTGGCCGCTATTTCAGGCAGCAGCTCAATCTGCGAGAACACCCCTCCTATCGGCCTGCCCTCTTTTATCAGTTTAATCGACGGCTCCAGCGACTGCTTTACCTTCACGTTTTGTATTAAATCTATGGAAAACCTCAACGCCTTGATAAACTCTATCCCGCTTGAGAGCATCGTATACATTGAGTACGAAAACCTCGACAGCTCAAGATTTATTATCATAGTCCTCATTAAGGGAATCGAAAGGGCATAGGAATAGCCGGCGTGAATTAATTTCTTCATATCAACCAGTTTATAAAACACCACACCCCCAAATAACG
>JADFXO010000297.1 GCA_015233485.1 Nitrospirota bacterium | reverse complement strand
CGGTGATGGCGTCGGTGATGGCGTCGGTGTTGGCGTCGGTGTTGGCGTCGGTGTTGGCGTCGGTGATGGCGTCGGTGATGGCGTCGGTGATGGCGTCGGGATAGGAGTAGGCGTTGGTGTTGGTGATCCTATCGCGTTGTTGATTGCCACAAGCAACGTGTTCTGCGAATTGTAGTAGCCCTCGTTAATCGTCCACACGATTACGCCCCCAAGCCCCTGCGACTTGACATAATCTCCCTTATTGGCAATCGACTGCTCATTCTCGTAAGAAATGTAGCTGCACCCCATAGCTCCGGCAGCCGCCGCGGACGAAAGATAAGGCGACTTCGCCGCTGTGTCGTAGGTGTATGCCATCTTCGGGTAGTAATTCTGCATAATCTCTATGTAGTTAATCGTGGTGACGGTCGATGCGCCTAGTGTTTGTAGCGGCGCGGTCACCGGCGGAGTATAGCAGAGGCCATAGAAGCCGACGCCGACGCCGAGCGTTGCATTAGCTACGCCTGCATTTAGATACGCTTTGACGGACGAGTCTACCGATGTAGGGGTTGCGACATCCACTTGATAGAGTGCGCTTGAGTGCCAGCTTTTCCAACCTGAATACGCATCGGCCATGCCGTATGTCATCACGTTTATCTGATCGAGCTGTCCTGCAATCTGAGAATACAGCGACAGGTCATTCATATCATTGGTGTTTACGTAGTTAACCGGCATAGTGAGTATAGCCGTCGGCAGCGCTGTGCGCAGTGCAGCCACCAGCGCCTTCACCGCCGCCGCATCACCCGATTGAATTGGCTCCCAATCGAGGTCCAGCCCGTCATAACCGTAGTCGGTGATGAGCTTTTTCAAGTTCGTAACAAAAGTCGTGAACGTAGCGCCCGATGTGGCACTCACCCATTGCGAGTGCATCCCCTCGCCACCAATAGACGCGATGGCCTTACGATTGTGCTGGTGCGCCGCCGTAATGATCGAACGCGCAAGTGCAGGGCCGTTTGTCGAGTCAATAAAGAGTGTCTCGTCCAGAGTACCATCGTTATTCGGAAGGTAGAAGGCTACAGCCAGATGTGTGACAATGGACCAGTCAATCGCAGCCACCGGGTATATGTCCTCCTCATACCCTGCGTAATAGCCCATTATCCAGCGCCCGTTGTTTTGAACTGAACCAGCAGTGAACGCTAAAGAGGTAAGGCAAAAAACTATTAATAACAAAACTACAATAGAGACCACTGTTTTACTTAGATTTCCACTTCGCATGATTGAATCCTCCCTCTTTTTACTGAACCGCAACCATAGCCACGCCGTCTGATGCGCCGGTTGCTAAGTTGTAATATTGTAGTATATATAATGCCTATTCTATTTTACAATTATTTTTAATGTTGATTAAATTAACCCCTGTCACTTCGCATTTTGGTATTACTCTTCCTTCATAAAATTAATCCATATGGGAAGGGCGGCGTGAGCCCCGGACATATCATCGCCTATGGGGCGGTTGTTGTCCCTGCCGACCCACACGCCTACGGCCAGTTTATCATCGAATCCTATAAACCACGCGTCTTTGTACTCGTCCGTTGTGCCGGTCTTGCCATATACCGGCCTGTTCAGAGACTGTGCCGCAATTGATGTGCCCTCGGTGACTACCGCGTTGAGTACGTCACGCATCTTTGCGACATTGGCCGGGTCTATGGCCTGTACACCTTTAGGGGCGTTGTCTTCGACTTTTATATTATATCTGTCGGTTATTTTTTCGTAAACCATCGGGTCAAACCTCCTGCCGTTTGCAAAGGTCGTATATGCGTATGTCAATTCTATGAGCGTCATTTCGGAGACCCCTATGGCGGCGGGCAGATGTGGATATATATTGCTCGTTACGCCAATTAAGCGGGCGGTTGCAATTACCTTATCCATACCGATTGCATCTGCCAGGGCCACGGTAGCCGCGTTCAAAGAGTGCGAAAGAGCCGTCCTCAGTGTTACCCTCCCGTAGAATCTTCTTGAATAGTTGTGCGGGGTCCACTGCTGCCCCCCATCTTTCGATGAGTAAGTCACTTCCGCGTCATTGACTGTACTGTCGGCAGAATAGCCATTTTTAAAGGCCGTCAGGTAGACAATGGGCTTAAAGACTGACCCTGTCTGTCTCATTGCCTGAGTTGCCCTGTTAAACTGTGATTTTTGGAAGTTAGTTCCTCCAACCATTGCCCTGATAGCCCCTGTATTCAAATCGACGGCTATGAGGGCGACCTCAACGCCCGGCATTCCGGCCCTGGACAGCGCCGCTGACCCGCTTGCCACTGCTTGTTCCGCCTTTTTCTGCAACTTGAGATCAAGCGTAGTGTATATCTTAAGGCCGGCAGTGTAGAGCCTGTCGCCGAATTTTTGTTCCATCACATTGCGAATATATTCGACAAAATATGGGGCGGCGTATTTTTTCCTGCTGATATATTCAGGTACCGGCTCCTTGATATCGTTCGCATAGACTTCCGCGTCAATAAATCCCCTGTCAAGCATCGACTTGAGGGCAAGATTCCTCCTGGCTAAGGCCTTCTGCGGGTTTTTAAACGGCGAATACTCTGACGGCGCCTTAGGCAGCGCCGCAAGCATGGCGGCCTCAGTTACGCTCAGGTCCTCGGTTTTCTTTCCGAAATATGTCTGCGCCGCGGCCTCTATCCCATAGGCGCGCGCGCCAAAATATGCCTGATTAAGGTAAAACCCCATGATTTCGTCTTTCTTATACCGGCCTTCTATCTGCATCGATATGGCGGCCTCTTTTATCTTTCTCGAAAGACTTTTCTCAGGAGTAAGAAAAAGCATCTTGGCAAGTTGCTGCGTTATGGTGCTGCCGCCCTGGACAGCGCCGCCTGACCTAATATTACTTATAAAAGCCGCGCAAGTCCTAAAGAAATCTATCCCGTGGTGCTCATAAAAATGCGCGTCCTCAACGGCGATAAAGGCATTTTTGACGTGTTTTGGAATCTTATAAAACGGCACAAACTTTCGTCTTTCTAAATAAAACTCGGCTAACTCTACCCCGTCGGAGGCATATAAAAAGGAAGATTCAAAGGGGACATAGCTCTCCAGCAGTTGTACTTTTGGCAGGTCAGACATGTTGTAAAAAATGCCCCCCCCGGCTATCCCCATCATAACGGCCAGGGCCATTGCCACCGCCATAATAATCTTCTTCGTGAAAACGATATAAGGATTGTCACGGGTTCCCTCGAATAAACTGCATAATAATAAGAAATATGTCTTAATCATCAGGAATGCCTTATTTTTTATAAAATATATCTCCCTGATTTTTAGAGTAACATCGTCCGGGTTAATGGGGTCAGAGAAGCAGCATTCTTTTTTAATACCCTCGGCTGTAAACGCCGGAATCTCTGATGGGTCAGCAAATAAGATAATCTCGGCATCGGGAAATCTGCTGTGGATGGAGCTTATTATCTTGAATTGCCGTGATTGATAATGCTTGGTGTCAAAGACAATTATAGGCGGCCTGCGCCGCCTTACCGCATATTCAAGTTCATGGCTGTTGTCGAACAGCTTTGCCTTGAACCCGCTGTTTTCAATTATCCTTAGTAATAAGCTGCCCCGTGTCTTATCGACTGAAAAGACCAGTATGGGAACGGCCATTCAAGCACTATTTCTCTTCGGCAATGGCCAGTTGCAGAGCACCCTTTGCCGTAGTGTTAAGGGGGTCTTCCGCCATTCGCACCGAAGAAAACTGCAGGGGCAAACGGTTTGCCTTCAGCAGTTTTTCAAACTTCTCCCGCACACCGGCGGGCATGGCGGTGCCGCCGCTTAGGACAACCGATATGGGTTTCGATAGTCTCGGTACACTCTCCGAAGTCGTTATAACGCGCTGAATGCTCAGAATCAGGCTTTCAAGGAGGTCTTCATAATATATCGACAGTGAAGTCTCAACCTTATTTTTAGGTTCTTTCAGGAGATTAAGCTCTTTTTCTTTAATAAGTTTAATCCTCGTGGCCGACTCACCGACGGCCGCCCCTACCATTGTGTCAACATAGTCTCCGCCCTTTTGAATGCTATAAGAAAACACCGGTACGGACAGATATGAAAAGCACACATTGCACATCCCTCCACCCATGCTTATCCCTATGCCGGTATAACTCTCGTCGGCAAGTTCAGACATGATGACCGCAAATCCCTCGTTTATTGCTATGGCCGTGTATCCCATGTCCTGCAGGGTGCGCTTTAGTATGGTATCATGGTGAAGCACGGATATCTTGGTATCTATGGGGTCGCCGGGGATACTGTAACAGACAAGTTCGCCCTGATTCTTTGGCGGCGGGACGAGCGTCTTGATTATCGACTGAATAACATTTAAGGCCTCATCCTCTTTTGCGCTTAATAAGCCGCTCTCCACCGGCCTTCTGGTGTCGGTATTAAATGTATTGGCAAATGTATCTGCCGCGTTGCCGATTATATAGAAACTCCCGTTTTGCGAAAAATACAGGACATCGTTTTTGAGCAGTGTCATACCGGTTATCTTGGACGCGGGGACTGTAAAAAAAGCGTTTAATTGTTTAGTTATCTGAATGTTCGTCCCCCTGGCACGGGCTGAAACAATATTAGTCGTACCGATATCAAGACCTATCGGACCGCCGAAGTGTTCAATCTCTTTAGGGCGCTCAGGGTTTTGTACGCCTTTCTGATTTGCCGCCGCCTTTGCGTCCTCGTTCTTATCACTCATACAATTGCCTCCTGTATTGCCGTTTTATTTCAACACTGCCATAATGCCGGACTTCCACCGCACACTGCACCACAACGCCGTTACACCACAATGCCGGATTACAGCCGGCGATAACCTAATACACTTGGGTAATGTAACAAAACACATGAAATATTGTCAATACATTGTCAAGCCAGGCAGCAATTCTCAATGAACGATCTGAGAGCGTGAGTTTGGTGTAATATTTGTCATGGGAAGCAGGCATAGGATCAATTTTGCAAAAAATTGGCTTAAATATTACTTTAGGCTGACTGAAATATGT
>JADFXO010000296.1 GCA_015233485.1 Nitrospirota bacterium | reverse complement strand
TTACAGTATTGTATCATCCGATGTCCTTTTTTGTCCTTTAAAATTTTGCAAAAAATGGTAGTAGAGGCTTGTGGGAATGTTAACAACTCGAAGCGTTCTTTGCTGAGAGTTGTTAAAAGGATTGTTGGAAACTTGTTTTTGAGTTTTCAATAATCCTGCCATTTCCACAGCCTTTTGTCCTTAATCCTTTCGTGCCGATTGAGGAGGAGCCATTCTTCGTCTATAACTTTCACCCTCGATTACTAGCTGATGAGCGTTATGGGCAAGACGGTCGAGCGCTGAGTTGGCCACAATAGGGTCCTCGAACAAAGGAACCCACTCCTCCACGTGGCGATTGCTGGTAAGTATCGTTGAAGCTCTGCCATACCGCTCCACTATAATTTCATAAAAATCGCTTGATTGTTCACCGGTAAGGGGTTTTAGGCCGAAGTCGTCTACTATGAGCAGGTCTATGCCGATTAACGTGATAAGTTCCCTGGCCAGAGAGTTGTCTGCTCTGCTTTGGTGAAGCGTCTTGAGCATATCACTTGCCTTGACCTTTAAAACGCTTTGCATCTTGCGACAAGCGATTAACCCCAGGGCGTTTGCCAGATGTGTCTTACCGACGCCTACGGGGCCGCAGAATATAGCGTTTTCATGTCTGTCGATGAAGTTGAGGCTGAACAGGTCTTTTATCTTTTCTCGATAAACGATGAAATCAAATTTTCTTGATCTTCTTTAAGATGTGATATCAAAATTATTGTAGGCTTTTTATTTCTGCTCTTTCTAAAGATTTCCAATGCTATTTTTGTAGATTTTATAACAGAAGGAGGATCTGATTCGGATTGATTAATGCCCGGGGGATTCGGATCTCCAAGATAATAATCGATAAGTACCACTTCTTCACCAATTGATGCTGCTTCAACATCCTCATGATATTTTAAGACATTCTTTCCAAATAATGCTTCTAATGCTGGTACTATTTGTTTATTCATTTGCGTATTTTTTAAATTATCTGAATAACTATTAAAAAAGAATTTCTCGCACGGCATCTTTAGAGCATCAAGGTCATCTCTTTTATTCCAAAGTTGTTCTAAAAGATTATCCGAGATGCTATCTGGAGAAATTTCTTCACTCTTATTAACGTTTATTAGAAACGATTTTAATTCATTCAAACATTTATCATTTTCTTTAATATAATCTACAAATTCTTCAAAAACATTTGGTTCATAAACTCTTCTTTTTGGCAAATTAAATTCGTCGTCAATTACGGCTATCTTATCGATACTATGTTTTTCTAGAATCTCCCTTATTGGCTTAAGCTCATCATTTGTCATTCCTATCCCCCAGTTCAAGAATAAAAGTTGATAATTTATTTGAATCATTAATGTCTTCTTTTGATAGATACAGTGATGCAGAGTTGTACGTTGCAATCTCTTTCGATATGTAAAGTCCGAGTCCTCTGCCAATTTTAAACGGTTTTAAAGAGAAAAATGGTAGAAATATGTCTTCACCGTGTTCTTGGCGAATTCCCGGGCCATTATCGGAAAAATACAATATTGCTGAATTTGTATCTATTACAATAGTAATTTTAGGTTCGAAATATTTTAGATCTTTCTTATAGTCATTCAGCCAATATATTGAATTAGATATCAGATTCTCTAATATTTGGACAATCATTCCCTTGACGGCTGTGATTTTAAGCTCGGATTTCGCAGATGGTTTGACTAGTAAGTTATATTTAATACCATGTCTTTTAAATTGCGCCTCATGGGTTGTCATGATATCATTTACCCATGAAACAAGATTAAACGTTTCTTTTACCTGTCTACCTCTTGTACTCAAAGGATCTATTATCTTTAATCGTTTTTGGAGAGTTTTAAGTTGTGATGAAAATGTGTCAAGATGATTCTTTAAAGTATCTGTAAGTTCAGTTTTAGGAATATCTTTAAGTGTGCTAATAAGATTTCCTGATGCTCTATTAAGTTCATGAGCCAGAATTTCCGCCATGAGGCCAACACCAGCAAGGTGAAGATACTTTGTGCGGTCTTCCTCATGCATATCAGCTAAATCTTTAGCTTTATTCAACAAATCTCTTATTTTATAAATTGTATTGTAAATAGCCTTCAATACAGAGTTGTTTTTAGGAATATTAAACTCATCGATAAGCATATTTAATTGTTCGTTGATTTCACGCTCTTCTACCTCAAATTTACTTTCAAGTGTTTTTAAACTTACCCCCTCTTCAATCTTAATCTCCCTATCTATTCTATCCAGGAACGTTTTAAAAGATAGAAGTACTTGTTTAAGCATTGTAATCATTGCCTCTTTTTCATCGTTATCAACAAGCCCTTCCCGGTTTGTTTGATCGATAAGCATTGGATTCTTTATAAAAGAAATGTCAACCTTTCCAACAATCTGTCGTCTGTTTACCTTAAAACCACCCCATCCAAGGGCTTTTTTATCAAGATCCAACCAATCATCATCCTTATAGCCATAAGGCATTACCCTGAAACCATCACGATAAAGCATCAAACCACCTGCCCAATCGTTAATCATCTCTCTTAATTCCTTTTGATTACCAATACCTTCTAATCCTAAGATACGGCGACGATTAAACCAAAATAAAGTTAAATCAAATGGTCCAAGAGATTTTAAAACATCAGGAGATACCAAATTGCAAATAGATTTAAGATTATCATAATTAAAATCAATACTATGCTTATATGAGTTTCCCTTCTTATCTTTTGCCGTCGGCCAGTACTCTATAGTCCCCGTTAAGTGAGGGTCGATCTCTTTGTCTATTCTAAATTCGGCATTAACCTTTGCATGAGCGAGGTCATAAAGAAGGTTATCGAATCGCTTTACTCTAATTTCCTCACCATTATATTCAATTTTGAAGGGATATCTTTTTTTAGGCGAAAAAGGATCTGTAAGCTTACGTAAAACTTCCTTAGTAATATCTTCAATTTTTTCCTTTGACCAACATGACTTCAATGCATAAATGGTGATAATTGTACCTGAAGCCCCTATATCTATACTTGTTCTCCTTTTATAAGGAGAAACATCTATTTCATGAATTAGAGTATCTTCTTCGTGTGAAAATACTGTCCAGTCAATGTTAATGAAGTTCCAAAATATTTCGCCTTTTTTCTTGGTACGGACTTTCAGACGATCGCCTAGCCTCATTACCGAAAGCCGCCCAACTCCTTTTTCGCCTAGTATTGGTTTAATTTCATTGTCATTATTTTCTTCATTATTATTAGAATACTTTTCTTGAAGCTTCTTCCTCTCTATATATCTAAAACGGGTTCCTATTGTCAGGTATACTTCTTCGAGGTGTTCAAATGACATCCCTTGACCGGTATCTTTGATCTCAATATAGTTAGTATTATCAAGGACATTAAGCAAAGTTCCCATTGAATCAGTTAGTTTAAGTTCTTCAATAAATTTATCTTTATAAGGTGTTCCGGATTTAATTGCAGATGAAATACTTTCTTTCTGTGTATCAATAAAACGTTTGGTTACTACTGGTTGATCATGAATTATTTTTTTGAACTCCTTATATTTCATGTAGGGCAATCTCTCAACAACACTTATATCTACATCCTTCGATCTTGCATCGAAAGCGTTCTTGATTAACTCATAAAAGGCTATTCCGTCGGAGCTTATAAGCTCTGCTCCAAGCATAAGTATTGTTCTGGCCGCTACTTTAAAAGACATTTCGAACTTTTCTTGTATTGATCATTCTGATAACATTTTCCATAGAGTACGCGATATAGCTGTTATGCCATGTTTCTTATCTCTATTTATAAGTTTACCGATTTCAAATTCCAGCTTATTAACTACATCCTCGTCAACGTCATTAATCCGATATATATGGTTTATCTCATTGCCATCTGGTTTAGTTATCGATATACGTTCGCTATTTACAGCGTACCGTTTAGCGTTTTCCGAATAAAAAATACTTTCAACATTACGAAATCTCCTTGCTAAAATAGAGAGTTCGAGAGTAAATATATCCTCGTCTGAATCGACCCATCTCGAAGGTGGCTTCGAGCATATAAAGTTTCCTAGAGATTCCAACCACATTTTATCATCCAAATTCATATCGGATAATCTCTTACAAAACCCCTTAAGTCGCGGCTCGGAAATCGAGTCAATTATACAACCGGTAACATTTGATAAAAGGCTCCGTAAAATTATTACGTCTCCTGAATGACTAAATGCTTTTAGTAAAGATCTCTCCATTCTGTCGATCAAATTTACGTAAGAATCATTCAGTTCTTCTACGGACTCTTTGAGTTTAAGAGAGAATGACTTTATATCTTCTTTTCTTATAGAGTCAGAATCCGTACTTATCGTCTCGTTAACTGTAAACGCCTGGAAACCACAGGCTACGGGCAAATCCTGAAACAACATGGCAGCAGGTTCTTTGGCTGTCATTAATACATTTCTGACGGTAAACGCTGTTTCAGACAAGTTCATAGTTCTGTGGCTATAAGCAGTCAATTGTGCCGCAAATTCACATAATGGTTTGACTATATCGAGGATGTTTGGCTTCCTGTCTTGCGGTAGCTTTATTTTTAATTCATCTATCAACGTAGTAATAATCACCTCACAAATTCCAGATAAATGGCTAAGCTGTATTTCAAACGTCTCAGGTGCCTTTATTATCCTTTGAAAATCAATACCTGTAACTTTAATCATAAAGGCACTATTTTCATAGCAGGACAAACTTTGCTCGTGAATCTTTACATACACTGCAAGAAGGATCGGAACGACCCCCTTTTTTACTCCATAAGGAGGTTTTTCTAGGTCGGTGATTATATCGGACATTTTACACCTTATATCTTTTTTATCTGACAGTGTTTCATGTATTCTATAGAATGTAGGCAAAATATTACACATATCCTGCTCAACTTCCGGTAATTTCAACATATACTTACCATTATTTTCAATATGTAAGTTGGCTTTTCGCAGAAATGAAAGATATATTGATTTTTCAGGGGGATTCCTATCAATATCGATTCCCATA
>JADFXO010000295.1 GCA_015233485.1 Nitrospirota bacterium | reverse complement strand
CATTTTAGATATTTTGGTTTACATAATTACAATAGTATGGTAAAGTTTAAAGAAGGTTGGATTCATCGAGCTATTATGGTGATCTTAGCTTATTTTATGGTAAGCGTCGATAATTGCCGTAATAAATCGGTTTAATCTCATGATAATATTTCGAGGCGTTTGTTTCATGGCTAAAGTTGATTTATTACAGGATAAGTTTTCAGAGGAAGATATTAAAGCCTTGCGGTTTCCTCCGAGAAGGAAACAAATTACCGGCAATTGGCAGTTTATCTTAAAACCGAAAAGTGAAGTTAAAGACTATGCATTAAATGTTCCGTTCCCACCTCTTAAAAGGGCTTTTGATGAAGTATTTCCCGATATTCGCCATATCAGATGGAGAAATAATAACAATCATACGTTTTATACGTATCTGAAAGATGTGTCTGAAGAGGAAATAAGTGGAATAGAGAATTATTTCCAAAGTATTGTTGGTTGCGTTGCCATCAGAGATTGTTTGCCAATTTCATTCGCTATCGACTTTGATCGTGAGGAAGGCAACCCTAATTTAAATCAAACAGAAATTGCTCTACTTAGAAGCAGGGCAAAACCGTATGGGACAACCAAAGTTAACGATTCATTTTATAGTGCAGCAGACGAACTTGCAGATAAGACAATCGGATTTATCAGGAAGGTTAAATTTTATAATAACCTCGACGCGGTAATAGGAATGCCACCGTCAGACCCCGATAAAGAATATAAGTTAACTTATATATTGGCTAATAGAATAGCACAGGAATTGAAGTTTGAAGATTTATCCCGTTTAGTTGAGAAGAAATTTAAGACACCTGAAACGAAATCTTTACCTATAGAGAAAAAGCTTGATTCTATTAAAGGTTCATTATCTGCATCCAATGAGGTAGCAGATAGAAAAGTATTATTGGTTGACGACCTATATCAATCCGGTATAACTACGAATTATGTAGCTATGTTGCTTTTAAATGCAGGTTCAAAACAAGTATATAGTCTTTCATGCGAGAAAACCTGTCGTAACGACGATAACACGGGAGCATAGTTAATTGTTAACAAATCAGATAACAGATACCGCGTATTATGTGTTTCGTTTATTATCATCTAAGGGGATAGGTCCTGCAAAAGCAAGGCAGATTATGGAAATAAGTAGAAATAATGGCATTCCTCTATATGAATTGTTTCAAAAAATAGATGACAACAGACTGCTTCCGGAAGTTATCATGAAATATGCAGAACCGTTAAAGAGCATCGGACAACAACTATTTGAAACATGGGACAAATTAATTGACAATGAAATTAAATCGGTTTGTTATAACGAAAAAGAATATCCTCAAAGGCTGTCAGACGCCCTTGGAGACAAAGCTCCGATAATTCTGTTCTATAAAGGTAACATAGAAATATTGAAAAAACCCTCCATTGGTTTTTGCGGTTCAAGAAAAGCCAGCGAAAAAGGACTTGAGACGGCAAGAGATTGTACGTACCAGATGGTAAATAGAGGCGCAAACATTGTTTCGGGTTATGCCCATGGAGTGGATATGGCCACGCATGTTACAGCCCTTGAATCCGGTGGAACAACTACGTTGGTACTTGCTGAAGGTCTGTTACATTTTAAGTTGAAGAACGAGTTATCACATGTATATGATTCGGATAGAACATTAGTAATAAGCGAGTTTCTTCCGGGTGTACCATGGAGTGTTAGAAATGCTATGCAAAGAAATGCCACGATATGTGGTCTTTCGAGCCTTACAATTTTAATCGAAGCGCAAGAAAAAGGTGGCAGTTTTGATGCCGGGAAAAAATGTCTGGCCATGGGACGCCCGTTATTTGCTCCTGTCTATGAGGGTATGCCCGAATCTGCCACAGGAAACAGAATTTTGTTAGAACAGGGGGCTTTGAAATTAATGAGGAGTAAGAAAACAGGAAAAGCCCATATGCAACAAATAAGCGATTTCTTGTTTGGTGGTAAATTGCCGCTTACTTTAAATAAATGAAACGGCTGGAGGGGTGAAGTCCCTTTGCCTGGGAGTGCTATCGCAGTTGACTACAGTTAAAGGCATGTTATATGCTGGTCATTCGTTTAAGTTCCTCCGGGAAAGCCTCTATATTCAACATGTTACAGGCGCTTGTCTCTTATCAGTAAAGATACGAATATCAAACGCAAAAAGAGCCAGCATGGAAGTTGATGCACGTGTGTTTATAGATCGTCTTTTGGCATCATTTCAAATTCTTCAATAGAGTGAGCATACGACAAGTGTCCTCTAATTTTTGAAATCTCATCTTCGGGTATTTTACCGTCTGCGAATAAGTGCTTAAATGCCCTTATTCTATTTCTATATCCTTTTGTAAGTCTGGGCCTTTCACCGTGTATTAGCAACCCATAGACTTTCAGCCTGTAAGGCCGCTTTGCGAGATGAATTTTTTTAATAGATAATTTCCACCCTCTGGCCTGAATAATCGAGATAACTTCTTCACGAATATGATCAGGAAAAGAATTTATTCCCGAAAAAACAATATCATCTGCATAACGCGTGTAACATATTCCATTCTGTTTTGATAGTGTAAAAAGTTCTTCATCGATTTCTCTGAACACCAAATTTGACAAAACCGGGCTTGCTGGAGACCCCTGTGCTAAATTACCTTCGTAGCAACACAGTTTTGCAATCAATGCCGCACCAGGATATCCATAGCCAAGATTAGTCAAAGAGGAAATGACTTTATCAATAGAAGTTGTTGGGAAAAAGTCTTCGATATCGACTGAATAAATCCAATGTGCGCCACAATGTAAGGCAGCACCTTGTACTGCAGAGCGACCCTTCACAAATCCGAAGACGGCTTCATGAAGATTAAGACTATTTGCCAAATAATGGGCGAACCACTTTTGGATTACTTTAAGTGCAACTCTTGGAGCTTGTATTATGCGTTTTTTCTTACCTTTTGGTATTTCAAAGATACGGTAGTAGCGTTCCGTACGTCTATGAAGAGTATCGATAAAACTATTGCTAAATCCAAAAAGCGTTGCCAGGCATTTCTTAGACACGACGGGAGGAAGCTGTTGTGCTACGAGATTGTTGATTTCAGAACCTTTTTCTGCACGGTCAGAATCTGAAAGCGCACGAAGGTACTCTTCAAGTGAAGAAAAAGATAATAGGAATGGCGGGGTCCTCATGGCGACAGCAAAGTTTTACTTACTTTCGATGATGACGACGGCCTAACGGCTGGCGCGACGAAGGAACGACAGCCGTTAGGCCGTCGTCCTTCTGTGCCTGACCTTCGCAATTGGGCATGATACACACCCTCACGATTCCATTCCGCCATTCCTATAAAATAGCTTACCATTTTTTTCTTCCCAACGCAAGTGCTCTTTCAATATCCGAACTTGAGCGCTCTCTGTTATGAGGGACAAATCCTAAGCCCATCGTGGTGAGCGCATAAGAACCATTCCGATTTCTTACAACCAACTTACGATTTCGAAGAATTTCAAGCTTTTTGTATAACCAAGGTGGTTGCGGCAAAGAGTAACCTTTCTTAGTTAGCATTGCAGATATCTCTGATTCATTTACCGGCGATGATATTTTTATAACACGAAGAATCGCAATAAACGATATGGGCTTAATTTCTATGCCGCTCCAATGCACATATCTTAGATTAATTCCATATAAATCTAAGAATTGCCGAACTTTATTTTCTATTATTTTCATTACTTCATTGCGTGAAGGTTCTGAGATTCCACTTGTGTTTATTTTCATTACTTCATTCTTTTGTGCCTGCGTTGGTTTCTCATGGGGTGGTCGCTTAACTACCATGGTCGAAGCCTTTTTCTGTGGCGGTTGCAACGTGACCGTGGCTTCAGCGCGTGAAGACTCTGAGAATCCAACAACTTCAATCCATGCATCTGCCTGTTGTGGTCGAAAAAATGACAAAAAAAAGGTCTTGACATTGTCAGGGAAAAACTCCATCAAAAATGCATTAAGTTCTGCTTCCAACTTTTCGTGATGTAGTCCTTCTAAAATTAGAAATTCAATGTCTGCAAAAAACCGATCTCGAATAATTTTTTTTAAATAATTTAACTGTCTTTGTGAGGTTTTTCCTTTTCCTGCCTTTTTGTCGATATCACTATCATACACGGTTGCAATAATTATATCGTCTGTAGCACGCATATGGATATTTTTGAAAAGGGTTGGATGTCGCGTATGCAAATATTCTTCTATCTTTACTAAGTCAGGAGGGGTCAAGATCCTCATCCCCCCAAATTTCTAAAATTTTGCCTGCGATCATTACTGCTTGATCTGGCCATTTACTGGCTTCGTCAAGAGTTTGTCCATTAAGTGTTATGGAATTATTTTCTCTTATAATAGGCACTTCAGGGAAATAATCAGCTTTAACTCTGATGTCATATGCGTTTGTATGCAGTTTGGACAACGTTTCTACTGATATTTTCAGAGTATCTTTATAGTATAAAAATTTCTCCGGATCAATGCGTTTTTTATTCTTAGCATGCTGTATTCGGTTTTCCACTTTTCCGCTTATATGTTTACCTCTCATTATGTCTGGTATTTCTTTGTGTTTTATATCGCCAATATCGGGATGAATCCGTTTAATCACTTTTCTGGTTTTCAAAAATACCGCATAATAATAACGATTGAACGCACTCCTGCCAAATACATCAGCCTTGTTATCATCCTTTTGTTGAATCGCCCATTCTTTTAATTTGTCCGCAACATCTCGCATATAACCTCATTCAGTAAACAGAGCTCCATTTATAGATAACCACCTAAAATCTATTATACGGTAAAATCTTAGCATTTTCTATAACGTTTTTTCAACGGATATTCCTGATTAATAACCATATAAAAACTTGTAATCCTTCGATATATAATAAAGTATGGCTCCTTTCGCATTAATTATGTGTAACATAAAATATTCCATAATATGGATTTGCTACCTTGACACAAAAGTAAGAACGTTTTACAATAAAACATGAAAACGGTTACGGTATCGACAAAAGGACAGGTAGCAATACCTAAAGACGTAAGAACCAGCCTAAACATACAGGCA